>JBCCEW010000017.1 GCA_039030075.1 Myxococcota bacterium
CGAAATGTTCCCGATTGGCGCGTTCGGACCGACGATCATGAAGTAGTTCGGGAATCCGGGAATCGTGATCGATCGATAGGTCCGCGGTCCCGCGCGCCACGCTTCTTCGAGGCTGCGGCCGCCGATCCCGCGCACCTCGCCAATGCCCCAGTCGTGCGGGCGAAAGCCCGTCGCGAGGACTAACACGTCGAGGGGGTGGTGGCGTCCATCGCGGGTCACGACGCCCGTCTCGTCGACGCGCTCGATGCCCTCGGCGACGAGGTCGACGTGCGGCTTCTCGAGCGTCGGATAGAAGCTCGTCGACAGGATCAAGCGCTTGCAGCCCGGCTCGTGGTCGGGCGTCAGCTTCCGGCGCAGCTCCGGGTCGCTCACGGTTTCGAGATGATCGCGGCAGCCCTGGCTCATCTGCTTGCGCCAGAAGCCGTCTTTCGTGACGCCGACCGACGCGTGATCGAAGATCCGCTTGTACACGGCGCGCGTCAGGTGGGCGAGGATCGGCAAGCGCCGCGTCCAGCTGCGCTCGCGGTCGGAGTAGCGCTTGTTGCCCATCGGGAAGATCCACTGGGCCGTCCGCTGGAAGAGCGTCAGGTGCGACGCCTGTTCGGACAAAGGCGCCATCATCTGCACGCCCGACGAGCCGTTGCCGATCACCCCGATACGCTTCCCTGCGAGCGGCACGTCGTGGTCCCAGTCGGCGGAGTGAAAGCAGGCTCCCCCGAAGCGTTCGAGCCCGGGAATCGGCGGAACATTCTTGATGTGCAGCGGTCCGCTGGCGTCGACGAGCACGTCGGCCTCCACCGGCGGCCCCACATCGGTCTCGACCCGCCAACGCCCGTTCTCGAAACAGGCGGCGCGCACCGTCGTGCCGAACCGCGTGTGTTTCGCGAGGTCGTACTTGCGCGCGATCTCTTCGAAGTAGGCACGAATCTCGGCGCCGGGCGAGAAGCGATGCGACCAATCGAGATTCGGCTCGAAGGAGTAGGCGTAGAAGAACGATGGGACGTCGCACGACAGCCCCGGGTAGGAGTTCTCGCGCCACGTACCTCCCACCGCCTCGGCCTTCTCGAGGATCGTGAACGGCATCCCGCGCTGCTGCAGACGGATCGCCATCAGCATCCCGGACATGCCCGCGCCCACGATGCAGGTGGTGGGCTGTCGAACGTTCCCCAAGACAAGACTCCTTGACCAACCGAGCGAGCGAAACGCTTCGAGAGACTCGGTACCATGCCCCCCGGCGCCGCGCGATGGCAAGGCGCGATAGGAGAATCGGATGGGTTCGGGCTGGCTGATTCGCGGCGGCACCCTCGTCGACGGCTCCGGCGCCCCGCCGCGCGCGGCGGATGTGCGGGTGCGCGACGGGCGCATCGTCGAGGTGGGGCCCGCCCTCGCCGATCACGGCGCGGACCGGGTCCACGACGCCCGTGGCGCATTCGTGGCTCCGGGCTTCATCGAGAGTCACACCCACTTCGACGGCACGATGTGGTGGCAACCCGACCTGGCTCCGCTGCCGGGCTGCGGCGTGACGACCGTGGTGATGGGGAACTGCGGTTTCGCGCTGGCCCCGCTGCACGACGATCCTCGCGTGCGCTCCGAGGTCGTGAAGATCTTCTCCTTCTTCGAGGACATCCCCGAGGCGCCATTCCACGACGAGCTTCCGTGGAACTGGTCGCGCTGGTCCGAGTACTGCACGTCGCTCGAGGAGCAGGCGCGGGTTCCGACGCACTACGCGGCCTTCGTCGGACACATCGCCCTGCGCCTCGCGGTCCTCGGGCTCGACGCCTGGAAGCGGCCGGCCGACCGCTCGGAGATCGAGCGGATGGCCGCGCTCCTCGAGGACGCGCTCGCCGCGGGCGCGCTTGGCGTCTCCACCAACCTGATGGACCACGACGGCGCCGACCGTCCCGTCCCGTCTCTCCACGCCGACGACGCCGAGCTGCGCATGCTCCTCGAAGTCGTCGCGCGTCACCCGGGAGCCAGCTTCCAGGTGGTGGTCGACAGCATCATGCGGATGACCGCCGGAGCGTCGATGGAACGGCTCGCCCGCCTCGCGAACGACCTGCCGGTGCGGGTGCAATGGGCCGGCGTGCCGACCCTGCAATGGCAGAAGGACTACGGCCTCCAGCAGCCGCTCCTGGAGCTGCACGAGCGCTTCGCCGACGAGGGTCGCGACTTCTGGACGGGCTATGCCCATGTCCCCATCACGACGGTCGCGAGTGTCGAGCACTCCCTGCTCTTCGCCCAGTCCGGAGACGCGGTCTGGCACGAGGTGGTCACGGCGGAGACCGAAGATGCAAAGCGCGCCGTGCTGGGGGATGCCGACTGGCGGGAGCGCGCACGTCACTCCTGGGACGAGAAGTGCCTTCCCACGGCGCCCTTCCGGAACCCGCGGCCGATCCTGCTCGACAACTCGGCGACCGAAGTCGGACCCCTCGGCATCTCTCTCGGCGAGTACGCGGACGAGCTCGGCGTCCACCCCTCGGATGCCCTCGCCGAGTGGTTTCTCGCCAACGGCGTGCAGTCCACCGTCACGATGCCGCCCTGGGAGAAGGACCAGGACACCGTGCTGCGGCTGCTCCGCGACCCGTACTCCGTGGGCAACATCAGTGACGCGGGCGCCCACGGCCAGATGTTCTGCGGAGCCGGAGACAACCTCCTGCTCTTCACCGACTTCGTGCGCGGCACCGAATCCCTGCGCGTCGAAGAAGCCGTGCACGTCCAGACCGGGAAGCTCGCCGACCACTTCGGCCTGCGCGAACGCGGCATCGTCGCCCCCGGCAACCACGCCGACCTCACGGTCTTCGACCTCGCCGAGGTCGAGCGCCGCGAGAAGTACAAGATCTCGGATGTCCCGGACGGTCACGGGGGTCATACCTGGCGCTGGACCCGCGATCCGGCGCCGGTGCGCCTCACCCTGGCCGCGGGCGAAGCCACCTTCGAGGCCGGGCGCCATACCGGGGCGCGCCCGGGTCAGATGCTCTCGCCGGGCAGCTCGGACTGAGCCCGCCCGCGAAGCCCAGAACGGAGCCCGATGTCGCCCGACACCTTCGAGTTGCCGGATGTCTCCGTACTGGCAGCGCCGTTCTACCTGATCGCGCTGGCCGTCGAGTTCGTCGGCATCTCCCTCGGTCGATTCCGCGGGCGCTTCGAAACCCGCGACGCGGTCACGAGCGTGACGATGGGCGCCGGCAGCGTCGTGTGGGGCGTCGCCTTCACCGCGCTCACCCAGGCGGTTCTCTTCGCCTGTTACGCGTGGCGGCTCTTCGATGTGCCGATCACCGTCGCGAGCATCGCCGTCTGCTTCGTCCTCGATGACCTCCGCTACTACTGGGTCCACCGCTTCGGACACGAGAGCCGCTTCTTCTGGGCGAGTCACGTCGTCCACCATTCGAGCGAGCACTACAACCTCAGCACGGCCCTGCGTCAGACCTGGACGATCTCGGGCCTGTTCGTACTCAAGATCCCCCCCGTGCTCCTCGGCTTCCACCCAGGAGTCGTTGCCTTCGTCGGCGGACTGAACCTGATCTATCAGTTCTGGATCCACACCGAGGCCATCGATCGCCTGCCCCGCTGGTTCGAGGCCGTCTTCAACACGCCTTCCCACCATCGCGTCCACCACGGGGTGAACCCGCGCTACCTCGACGCCAACTACGCCGGCGTCTTCATCTTCTGGGACCGCTGGTTCGGGAGCTTCGTGCCGGAGGAGCCCACCGAGCCGGTGCGCTACGGCATCGTGCACCCGTTGGGAAGCTTCAACCCGCTCCGGGTCGCCTATCAGGAGTGGGCTTCTCTGTTCCGCGACGCGCTCCAGCCCGGGATCGGGCTGCGCGAACGCTGGGGGTATCTCTTCGGTCCGCCGGGTTGGAGTCACGATGGGAGCCGCGCCACGAGTCGCGACCTGAAGGCCGCGTGGCGCGCAGCGTCCCCTGCCCAACACGCCGTGGAGTAGACTGCGCCCCCGAGCGGATTCCGTTTCCCACACGAGAGGACCCGATGGAACCCAGTGCCCTGCTTCAGCCCGTGTTCACCCTCGCCGCCTGGACGGTGGTGATGCTCCTCTGGATGCTCGCCACGCGTATCCCCGCCATGGCCAGCGCGGGCATCGACGCCCAGGAAGCCCGCGACACCGCGCGTCTGATCGACATGCTGCCCACCGAGATCACGCGGATCTCCAACAACTACAACCACCTCTTCGAGCAGCCCACGCTGTTCTACGCGGTGGTGATCACGTTGGCGGTGCTCGACCTCCAGGACACGATCCACGTCGCGTGCGCCTGGGCGTTCGTCGCCATCCGCATCGCCCACTCGCTGGTGCAGGCCACGGTCGACATCGTGAACATCCGCTTCGCGCTCTTCGCGCTGTCGTGGCTGGTGTTGATCGTGATGATCGTGCGGGGTGCACTCGGCGCGTTCTAGCCCCGTTCGGCGCTCCCGCGTAGCAGGACCCTCGGGTATGCTCCCGGCGCCCCGCCCGGAGCGACCCGTGGCGGCAGTAGATCACCCGGGAGGAAACCCCACCATGGCCCGACGCACCGTCGTCATCCTGCTCGCTGTCCTGACCGCCGCGCTCTCGGTGGGCTGCGTCACCCAGGGAACCCACGATCTCGTGCTCGGCGAGCGCGACGACGCTCGCGCCTCGCGCGACACCCTGCGGGTCCAGCTCGAAGAGGCCCAGGCCGCGAATCAGGGGCTCCGCGACGAACTCGCCGCCACGAAGGTCGAAGCCGAGACCCAGAAAGGTGGCTACGACGACCTGATCCGCGAGCTCCAGGGCGAGGTCGAAGCCGGGCAGATCCAGGTCCAGCAGCTGCGCGACGGCGTGCAGTTGAATGTCTCGGACGAGCTGCTCTTTCCCTCGGGTTCGGCGCGGCTGAACGCGGCGGGGAAGACCCTGCTCGAGAAGGTGGCCAGCCAGATCGACGACAAGAGCCTGGTCACGGTCGAAGGCCATACGGACAACATCAAGATCTCGGGCGCGCTCAAGAATCGCTACCCCACCAACTGGGAGCTCGCCGCCGCCCGCGCCTCGAGCGTGGTTCGACTCCTCGCCGACAACGGCGTCGATCCGGCCCGCCTGCGCGCCACGTCGCGGGGGCCCTACGCCCCTCTCGAATCGAACGACACGCCCGAGGGACGCGCGAAGAACCGCCGCACGGAGATCTACCTGCGCCCCATGAACCCCTAGGGCCCGCGACTCCGCCCCCCTTCGTCGTCGCCCCCCATGACCGAACGCGTTCCGGTCCCGCTCCGCACCCGGCTCGCCTTCGGTCTGGGACAGCTGGCGGAAGGCACGAAGAACACCGCGTTCAACCTCTTCCTGCTGTTCTTCTACAGCCAGGTGCTCGGGCTCCCCGGCACCCTGGCCGGCTTCGCGCTGTTCCTCGCCACGGCCTTCGATGCCGTGACCGACCCCCTGGTCGGTTCGCTCTCCGATCGCTTGCGACACCGGTGGGGACGACGCCACCCCTTCCTCTACGCGGCGGCGCTGCCGTTGGGGGTGAGCTTCACCCTGCTCTTCCGTCCGCCCGCGGGCCTCGGGGAGGGCGCGCTCTTCGCGTGGTTGCTCTGTTTCACCATCGCCGTGCGCGCGTCGATGACGCTCTTCCATGTCCCCCACCTCGCGCTAGGCGCCGAGCTCTCCGACGACTACGAAGAGCGCACGCTGATCGCCGCTACCCGAACCGCCTTTTCGCTGACCGGCGTGGTGGGGGTCGTCGCCGGCGCGTGGCTCGTCTTCTTCGCGCCCTCCGCGGAACACCCGGTGGGGCAGCTGAACGCGGCGGCCTACCCGGCCTTCGGGCTCTGCTTCGGCGCGGTGATGGCGGTGACGGTGCTGCTCTCGGCCTGGGGCACCCACGATCAGATTCCGCGGCTTCCCCAGCCCGCGCGCGACATCGCCCGCTTTTCGGCCCGACAGTTCTGGAGCGACTACCGCCGAGCGTTCTCGAACGCCTCGTTTCGCGCGTTCTGCCTGGGAATCACGGTCTTCTACGTGATGCGCGGGCTCCAGGAGGTGCTCGGCGTCCACATGTTCACCTACTTCTGGCGACTCGACGCCGACGAGATCTTCGCGATCGGTGCCGCCGCCCTGCCCGGTCTGCTGGTGGGCGTGCCGTTCTGGACCTGGGCCGCCCGGCGCTACGACAAGCGCCCCGCGTTCTTGATCGGCGTGGCGGGCTTCAGTGCCTGCGTGCTCGGTCCGCCGGTCGCGCGCATCGTCGGGTTCTTTCCGGAGCCCGAGAGCGCCGTGTACCTCGCCATCTTGATCGCAACGGCGGTCGGTGCCGCCTTTGGTGCGTCCGCTGGGCTGGTGTTGGCCGGCTCGATGATGGCCGACGTCGCCGACGAGCACGAACTCACCCACGGCGTCCGCCAGGAGGGCATCTTCTTCGCCGCTCTCTCCTTTGCCGCGAAGTCGACGTCGGGGCTCGGCACCTTCCTCGGCGGCGTCGGCCTCGATTGGATCGAGTTTCCGACCCAGGCGGCGCCGGAGGACGTCTCCGAAGCGACCTCACTCGCGCTGGGCATCCTCTACGGGCCCGGCATCGGCGTCCTGGCGGTCATCGCCCTGGTCTTCCTCGCCCGCTACCGGCTCGACCGCGCGCGCCATCGCGAGATCCGGGCGCTCCTGGATCAGCGCAACACCAGGCCCACGTCGGCCTAGGCCGACGTCGCGTAGGCGCTCCACGCGAGCCAGGCCACCGCTCCCCACAGCGCCAGGCTCGAGACGAGGTAGAGCCCGAAGCGGAGCATCACGATGTTCACCGTGCAGTGGACGACGCTGTGGAGTGCGCGAAATGCCACGAAGACCCAGGACAGGAAGAGCATCACGCCGTCGACCCGGTCCAGCGCGAAGGCCACGAGCGCGACGGTGTAGAAGAGCACCGGCATCTCGAAGAGGTTCTTCAGGTTCTCCGACGGATTGTTGACCGCCGCGGGCGAGAGCGCGGCGAGTCCGCCCGGTCGGATGAGGTCTTCGGGCGGGATCTCGGCCGACTGGAGGAAGTGGATGCGACGCACGTACATGTACGTCCAGACGACGAAGGTGAGCCCCATCGTGGCGAAGACCGGGGCAAAGATCGCGGACGGAGACATGGGAATTCCTCTCGAAGGATGCGGGGCGCGGGTTCAGTGTCGCGCGAGCGCAGCGACGTCGAAAGCAAGGCGCCGCGAACGCCGATTGCGCGTCGCGCGCGTGCGGGTTCAGTTCGGCGGAGGCGCGGCGCCGGAGTCGGCGGGTGCCGGGGCCGGCGCGAGACCCGCCGGAGCACCGGGCACGTCGAGGCCGATGCCGCGGCGCTCGTCCTCGAGCAGCAGTTCGACCATGCGACGGCGCTCGGGGCTGTCCCACTCGGCGTCGGAGAAGGCGGCCAACGACCACCCCTGGGTCTCGAAGATGCCGGGGTAGGGGCGCATCTCCAGGCGATCGGGATAGCTCCCGTCGCGAAACAGGTAGCCGCGCAGCTGCGCGACGCGGTACGGCCCCGCGCGTCCGCGGTCGACGAGCACCTTGCCGAAGAATCGGAGCGGCACCTGGGCCGGCCCCGCCTCGAGGTCGCCCTTGAAGACGCCCCAGGCCAAGGGCTCTCCCCCTGCGTCGAGAAGGTTCGCATCGATCCGGTAGAAACCCGGCTCGAAGACATCGACACCCACCCGAACGACCAGCCCTTCGGGCGTCGCCGCCTCCCCGAAGCGTCCGGTGAACTCCGCGGGAACCCGATCAGCCGGTGTGACGAAGATGCGGATCGTCTCTTCCTGGGGCGGTTCTTCCCCGAGCGCATAGCGCGCGACCAGGCGCACCGGTCCGTGGTGATCGGCGAAGACGCGCTCCAGCTCGAGATCGGCGGTGCGCGCGTCGGCCTCCGCCCGGAAGGTCATCGCCACCGGGCTCCCCAGCGGTCCGCCCCGCCCTTCGGCTTGGGCGAAGGCACTGAGCACGCGGATCTCGGCGGGCTGGCCTCCATCGAGCGCTTCGAAGCGCGCGCGGACGGTCTGATCGCTGGTGTAGCGGTAGCGATCGGCCGTCCAGAGGAACTCGTGCCCCGTCCCCTGGGCGCCCGGGACCGGACGCATCCGCTCGTAGCGCCGGTTCGGCTCGAGCAGATCGACCGCGGTATCGGCGAGGGCACCCGAGGTGGGCGGATAGACCGTCGCGGCCAGGTAGCGCTCGACGGCCGGCGGAAGCGGACCTGCGGCGGCAGCCTCCCCCTCCGGTGCGCCCGGCGCGGGGGCTTCGGCCGGCGGCGGCGCCGCAGCCACCGTCGGCTCTCCCTCCGAGGCCGGCGCGCGCCCGAGCGCCCACACCGCGAGGACGCCCGCGACGACGAGTCCCAGCAAACCCAGCAGGATTCGACGTCGCGGGCTCACGATCGCGCGATCACCAACCCAGGTTGGTGATGAACTTCCGCTTGATCTCGAAGTGATCGAGGTTGTACCCGGAGCAGGTCCAGGCCGGCACATGGCCCGTGTACTTCGGCGCCGTGCACATGCTGCTGGTCGATGTCGTGCTCGTCACCGCCCCGGCCGAGTGGAAGGCCACCGCGCCGTCGTCCTCGCCCGGCAGCAACCACGACGAGTACCACCAGCCGTCGTAGCCCCCGATGTGATAGACGGTCTCGCCGTTCGTGTCGTTGTGGTTGTAGGAGTTCCGGGCCTCACTCGTGCCGAGGTGCCCGGCGTAGTCGCAGGGACCGAAGATGTCGGCGAAGAGGTTCCCGGACAGCTCGCTGCCACCGCCGGCGCCCGCGGACGTCCCGACCCAGTGGATGTTGTAGTTGGTGTTCGAGTTGGCGAGACGGTGTCCCACCACGTTGTCACCACCGCTGTAGTTGACCACGTAGCACAGGTTCGAGCCGGTGCAGCAGCTGTCGAGGTAGACACCGACGGTATGGCTGCCATCCGCCAGGCCACTGTGGTTGGTCTGCACCGCCTTGACGTCGATGCTCGTGTAGCCCGACTTGTTGGCGAGCGCGTCGTTCCAACCCTGGGAGCACATGCCTCCGACGTGGAGGATGTAGCGACCGCCCGAGTTCGGCGTGCAGCCCGTGTTCCCGTTGCACACCGGCTCGTAGTCCGCGCAGCAATCCCCGAAGCTCGCGCACTGGGCGTCGCAGTAGCAGCTGTTTCCGTTGTTCCCCGCGCCCGCACCTCCACAGGCGCCCACGCAGGTACCCGCGTCGTCCCCGCCCACACCGGCGAACGCCGGAGCGCCAAAGGACAACACTGCCATCAAGGCGAAACCGATCCAGGTGCTTCTCGAGAACCGTACCGTGTACCGGGCCATGCGTTTCCCTCCCCGTTCGCGCCCCGTTTGGCGAACAATCTCGCCCACGTGAGCGGTGGACCGCATGCCCTCAGGCTATGGGAGCGCGTCGAGAAGAATCAAGAAAAACAGGAGCCTGGAGAGATACTTGCGAGTGCCGAAGTGACTGGGCGTCAGTTCGATTCGTGGGCCGGCTGCGTCCGTTCAGGGCGCGGATCGCCGCGGCTGCTCCGCGTCGCAGGCGATCGCCGCGAGATGTCGCGCGCCGGCGTCGTCGTATTCCCCTCGGCAGTAAGGCGCGAGATCGCGTCGCGCGGCTTCGCTTCGGGCACGGGAACCCAGCAGCTGCCAGCCCGCGTCGCGCTCGGCTGCGCCGACCGCCTGCCGTGCCCCCCGCTGCAGTCCGTAGTCGGGGTGGTAGAAGGCGTAGTCCGGGGGATAGGTCTTCCAGATCCACATGCGCGCACTCGGCGCGCAGCGCTGCGGAAGCGTGAATCGCCCGTCGGCATCCGTTGTCGTCCAGCGCGCCACGTAGACGGGCTGCGCCGCATCGCTGCTCCCGACGCCGCGGTGCCACTCGAAAACTTCGGCACCCGCGATCGGCGCACCGCTGTCCGCGTCGACCACCCTGCCCTCGGACGCGGAAAGCGAGAACGGACCGAGGTCCACGACGCAGCCCGGGAACGCCAGCGCCGCGAGCGTCACCGCGGCTCTGCCCCAGCCCAACGAACGCCGCCTCAGGAAGCGGCCCCGCGAGCGGCCATCACCTTGTCGAGCAGGTGCTTCCCGTCGATGGCGCGGGGGAAGCCCGCGTAGATCACCATCGTGAGCATCACTTCGTCGAGCTCCTCAGGGGTCACGCCGTGATTGAGCGCACCTCCCAGGTGGATCTCGAGCTCATGGGTGAGGTTCAGCGCCGTCAGCAACGCGACGACCACCAGGCTGCGGTCGCGACGCGTCAGCTGCGGGCGCGACCAGACGTCTCCGAAGGCGTAGTCGAGCACCCAGCGACCCATCTCTCCGAGCTGTGCGACGGTGGCATCGGCCGGGGCCTGCATGTCCGCGCCGGGGATCCCGAGCAACGTGCTCAACACGTCCAGGCCGGCACTGCGGCGATCGGCTTCCGAGCGCGCGGCCAGGCACGACGGCGTGTCGTGGCGCGCGCCTCCGTCGCGTTCGCCGAGCACCCCGGCGAACTGGACCGCACCGCCGAGACCGCAGGGCATGCCCGCGTATGCGGCGACCTGCACGAAGACCTCGTCGATCTCGCTGCGTTCCAAACCATGGGTCAAGCCGCCGATCAGGTGTTGGCGGAGCTCCCGTTCGCGTCCGAGCCCGGTCAGCGCCGCGATCACGATCAGACTGCGATCTCGGCGCGACAGCTCCGTTCGCGTCCACAGGGCGCCGGCCCCCTGTTGCACGGCGATCTGGCCGAGCGCACCCAGGCCCTCGAGTGCCTCCACCAGCGCGGCGCCGGGCTCGGCGCCGCCCCCCAGCTTCGAGAAGACCTCGGCTCCCTGGGCGCGCCGCTCCTCGGAGCTCGACACCTAGAGCCCCACCGGCTTGGTCCCGATCACACCCGCGGCCGCGAGCGCGGCGAGGCGCTCGTCGTCGACGCCGAGGGCACCGAGTACCTCGCGGTTGTGTTGCCCCATCGTCGGGGTCGCCCCGCGATGCCAGTGCTCCACGCTCGCGAAGCGGAAAGGCGGCCCGGTGAGTGGGTGCGTGCCCGCCACCGGGTGGTCGATGTCTTCGTAGAAGCCGCGGGCCTTGAACTGGGGATGCTCGCTCGACCGCATGGCCTGGACGACCACACCCGCCGGAATGCCCGCCGCGCACAGACGCTCGACGGTCTCGTGCAGGGGCTGCTCGCGGGCCCAGGCCGCGATGCCCTTGTCGATCTCGTCGTGACGCGCGCGCCGCCCCGCAGCCGTGTCGAGCGCGGCGTCGCGACACCAGGCCGGCTGGCCCATCGCCTCGCAGAACGACTGCCACTGGGCGTCGGTCGCGATCGTCAAGGCCATCCACTGCTCGTGGCCTTCGCACGCGTAGAGATTCTGAGGTGCCCCCTCCGGGCCGCGATTGCCGGCGCGCTCCAGCCGCACGCCGTAGGCCGACCACTCGATCGCGACCTCGGCGGCCGCGTTCAGTGCGCCCTCGACCATCGTGCACTCGAGGAGCTGCCCCTCGCCCGTGTGTTCGCGCTCGGCCAGCGCGACGAGGATGGCGTAGGCAGCGTGCATGCCGGCGAGTGGATCGCACGGGCCGCGGGGGATGCGGGGCTGGTCGTCGACGTGGCCGGTCATCCAGGCCAGTCCGGAGATCTGCTCCATCGTCTGGGCGAAGCCCACGTGGTCGCGCCAGGGCCCGGACAACCCGAAAGCCGGCATGCGCACCTGGATCAGGCGCGGGTTGAGAGCGTGCACCGCGTCCCAATCGAGGCCGAAACCGTCGACCACCCGGGGCGAGAAGTTGTCGACGAACACGTCGACCTCACCGAGCAGCTGCTTGCAGAGTGCCAGGCCCTCGGGCTTCGCGAGGTCGAGCGTGACACCGCGCTTCGTCGTATTCGCCGCCAGGGTGACGTGGGAGCGTTCCCACCATTCGGGCTGCGAGATGAACATGCCGCCGGCCATCCGCATGCCGTCGGGCTTCGAGCAGGCCTCCAGGCGGATCACGTCGGCACCGAGGAAGGCCAGCATCTGACAGGCCGACGGGCCGGCCCACCAGGCCGTAGCGTCGAGGATCCGGAGCCCCTCCAGCGGCAGCTGGGGCTTCGCCGCCTTGCCGGGTGCCGTGCCCTTCGGATGCGGACGCGCGTGGGACTCGATCGTGCCCGTGTGCTCCCCGAGCCGCGGCGGCGGCTCGGGCGGACGCGGGCGCTCGCCGTTCATCTGGTAGCTCGGCGCCGGCTGGAGGAAGCCACTGCGCGGGTTCGGGACGTGGTTGCCGCGCGCCTTGAAGTGCGGGTGCTCGAGCACCATCTCGCCCGTGCACACGGGGGCGACGGGAATGCGCAGCAGGGCCGCGCGCTCGACGATCTCCTCGGTCGTGTGCTGGGTGGTGAACGCGCGGACGATCTCGTTCCACTCGTCCATGCGCGCCATCCGCGTCGGGACCTGCCACCACTCGTCCGGGCTCTCGGCCACCTCGGGCCGTTCGATGAGCAGACAGAAATCGCTGAACTGCTGGCGCGTGTTGGTATTGAAGCCGACCCAGCCGTCGCGGGTGGGCTCGATGGAAGGGAGCTCGACCGAGCGCGCGGGCTCCACCACTTCGGGGCGGCCGAGCAGGCTGTTCAGCAGGTCCACGTAGATCGTCGACCCGATGTTCGTGACCTCGGCGAGGGAGAAGTCGATGAACTCACCCTGGCCGGTCTCGCGCGCCCCACGCACCGCCGCCAGGGCGGCGACCGCTGCGTAGGTGCCCGCGATCCAGTCGGTGATGCGCCCGCCACTCTGGACCGGCGGCTGTGTCACCAACCCGCGCGACGAGATGCCACCGCTCTCGGCCTGGATCGTGAGATCCGATGCGGGGCGATTGGCGTAGGGCCCCTCCTGCCCGAAGGGCGTGATCGACAGCACCACCAGGCCCGGGTAGCGCTCGGACCAGTCTAGGCCCGGGAAGGTTCCCGGAGCGTGGGTCTCGACGACGAGATCGGCACCCGCGACGAGTTCCTGCACTTCCGCCGAGTCGGGCGCGCCGACCACCGAACGCTTCGAGCACGAGAGGAACTGGAAGAGCGCGCCGTCTTCACCGGCGAGGTCCTGGTGGCTGGCCGTCCAGCTCCGCAGCGGATCGCCCGCCTCGGGCTCGATCTTGACGACGTCCGCGTAGGCGTCGGCCAACAGCTTCGTGACGTAGGCCCCTGCGACGCGGTCACTGAAATCGAGAACGCGAATCCCGCGCAAACCCTGCACCCTTGTCTCCTTCGGCCCCAGCGCCGGCGGAGGCCGGCGCGCGGGCGACCGCCCTACCCTATCACGCGGCTCCGACCCCAGCGGCGCGATCCGACTCCGGTGCGACGCGCCGCAAGCGGAACAGGCGAATGTTGCGGTCCGTCCGCTGTTCGTAGATCCGGATCTGTGGGATCAACGCACACACGAGGTCCCACATCGCGCTCTTCTCCGCATCCGTCAGCACTTCGGCGCGCGCGGTGTAGCGCTCCCCGGCGGCCTGGACCTCGACTTCCGGATGCGCCTCGAGGTTGTAGCGCCAGCCCGGGTGCCGCTCCTGTCCCATCGCACTGGCCACGACGTGGGCGTGTCCCTCGTGCTGGATCGACGCGAGATGCACCGGACGGATGCGACCGCTGCGCCGGCCCCGCGTGAGCAGCGTGACCATGGGCATGTCGGGCTTGCCCATCGAGAAGAATCGCCCGTTCGTGGCGCGGAAGACCCAGGGGTCGAGGCGGGACGCCACGTTCCGGATGAACCAGATGGTCGCCGGGTGGGTGGTGATGCGAACGGTGAGATCGTCGCTGGGCGCGCCCATCGCCTGATTACGCGGTCCCCGTGAACTTCAATGGGATGTGCTTGATCCCGTCGATGAGGTTCGACCGGAGGTACGAGATCGGCCCGGCGAGCTCGAGGTCGTGCATGCGATCGAGCACGCCTTCGAACATCACCCGGGTTTCGAGCCGCGCCAGGTGCGTCCCGATACAGAAGTGCTCCCCGACGCCGAAGGCCAGGTGGTGGTTGTTCGGGCGGTCGATCAAGAAGCGATCCGCATCCTCGAAGACTTCCTCTTCACGGTTTGCACTCGGGTAGTAGAGCAGCAGCTTGTCGCCCTTGCGGATGCTCTGGCCGCCAAGGGTCGTGTCCTCGAGTGCGGTCCGACGCATGTAGATCACGGGCGACTTGAAGCGGAGCATCTCCTCGATCGCGCCGGGCAGGAGGCTGCGGTCTGCGCGCAGACGCTCCAACGCCTCGGGGTGTTCCATCAGGAGCAGCAGACCGTGGGCGATCAGGTTGCGGGTGGTTTCGTTGCCCGCCACCGACAGCAACAGGAAGAAGGAATCGAACTCCATCGTGCTGAGACGCTGGCCGTTCACCTCCCCGTGAAGCATGGCGCTCATCAGGTCCTGCCGGGGCTCGGAGAGACGCTCCTCGGCGAGCCCGTTCACGTAGACGTACATCTCCTGCGCCGCTTTCGTGGCCTCCTCCATCCCCACGACGTACTCGGAGTCCTGGTTGCCGATCATTCGGTTGCTCCAGTCGAAGAGATCGCGGCAGGCCGACTGGGGCACACCGAGGAGCTCGGCGATCACGCGGAGCGGGAGCTCGGCGGCGACATCGACGACGAAGTCGCAGTGCCCGCGGTCGACGACGGCATCGAGGATCGCTTTCACGATCTCGCGGTGATGGGGCTCCTGGGCCGCGATCTGACGCGGCGTGAAACCACTGGCGACGAGGGACCGGAAACGCCGGTGATCCGGCGGATCCATGCTGATCATCGACTGGAAGTTCTCGCCGTTCGTCTCGATGCTGCTCCCCGCCGCCGAACTGAAGACTTCCGGCTGACGCGAGATCTCCTTGATCGCGTCGTAGCGACAGACGACCCAGTAGCCGGGCCCGCCGAGGTAGTCGCCCTCGTGCCAGTGAAGGGGACCTTCGTTGCGCAGCTCGCGGAACAGCTCGTGGGGAAAGCCATCGGCGAAGGCATCGGGGTTGCTGACGTCGGGTAGATCGCGCATCGAGGCTCCTGTGTCGTCGGATCCTGTCTCGTCGGAAGCGGGGTTCGGCCCGTTCAGGGCGTGCTGCGGTTCACCGGCCGTTCGTAGGTGCCGAATAGCCAGTCGTAGAACATGGTGAGCGTGGCGTAGTTGCCCTGGTTCATGTCGACGTGGTGGGCGGCGTGAACACCGGTGATGTAGCGGAGCACGCGCCAGGGCTGCTGCGGCAAGTCGACGAAGGTGTGGTTGAGAGTGTTCAGCTGGGTGAAGAGCAGCGTGGCGATCGCCATCGAGTAGGCACTCAGGGGCGCCCCGGCGACGGCCGCTACCAGCGGAATCGCCCCCAGGAACAGGCACAGGCCGATGAAGGTCTCGAGCGGGTGCACGTAGAGCGCATCGACGTAGGTGGGCGTGCGCGCCTGGTGATGCAGCGCGTGGACCTTGCGCAGGAGCTTTCCGTGAAAGATGAAACGATGGGTCCAGTAGTAGAAGAAGTCGAAGACCAGCAGCACGGCGACGATGTCGACGGCGTGACGCCACAAGGGACGCGGCGTGAGATCGATGCAGAAAGGCAGGATTGCGATGTAGAAGACGACGTTGGTCAGCAACCCGTAGCGGTTGTTCTCTTCCACGGCCTCGCGGAAGCGCTTGCGGGCGAGCTTCGGCTTGTCGGCAGAGCGGTTCAACTCGCGCATCCGCTGCAGGACCGGGACCTGGAAGACGAGGAAGCGACCCACGATCGTCGTGGCGATCAAAGTGGCGACGAAGACCAACGTGGCCATCCAGTCGTAGCTCATGGGTTGCTCCCCGAAGCGTCGGCGTCCAGGAGCGCGGCGAGCCGCAGGGCATCGCGACGCCCCAGCTCGCGGCGCAGGCGACGCGCCAAACGCGGAATGTCGGTGTCCCCCTCGGCGACGGGAGTCGCGGTCGTGGGGCGATCCGAGGGCGCACCGAAGATCTCTTCCTCGAGGTGCAGGGCGCGGAAGAGCTGGCGCGCCCCATCTGCGAGCTCTGCGTAGCCCGCATCACCCAGCACCTCACGAAACGCGGCTTCGAGCCCTTCGATCGCCGCCACCGAGTCTTCGAGCACGCGCCCGCCGCGACGCGTGAGGCGCAAGAGCGCACCCCGCCGATCGCGCGGGTCGGGCTCGCGCACCAGGATGCCGAGCTCCTCCAGATCGCGCGCCGTCGCGTGGATCGCCTGACGACTCACCCCCTGAAGCTTCGCCAGGACGTGGGCGCGCGCGCCCTCCGGACCAATCAGCGGCAATACCTGCGCGTGGGACATCTTGAGGCCGCGATGTCCATGAGCGAGCGTCGCCTCCATGAGGTCGCGTTGCACGCGCTCGGCGACCATGGGCAGGACGCCGATCGTCCGCCGCGCCCGCTCGGTGAGCTCGGAAGCGGCCGGGCTCGGCACTTCGAGCTCGAAGAGGCGGGCGAGCGTGCGGGTGAAGCGCCGGTACGCCCCCTCCCCGAGCACGTCGGCGTAGATCGACTCGCAGTCGAAAATGATCCGGATCGCGTCTTCGACGAGCGCCCTGCCCCGATCGGTGAGCACGACGTGCTTCGACCGCCGGTCCACGGGATCGGGGCGCCGCTCCACGTAGCCCCCGCCTGCGGCGTGCGCGACCAGCTGGGAACACGCCTGTTTGCTGATCGCCAGGCGCGACGCGAGCGCACCGAGGGGACGAGACTCGAGATAGACCAGGGACAGCAGGGTCCCGAGGCTCGGGCGCAGCGCGCGGTAGCCGCACTCTTCGGAGAGACGCTGCATCAGCCGCGCCTGGAGATCCCGCGAGATCCCCATCAGGTGGCGGGCCACGTTGTCGCGATAGCGCTCCCACGCTTCGGGCGACGCGGGCGCGAATCGGGCAGCTCCCCGGCGCCGTCCCGATGCGGGTGACGCCGCGGACTCCGGGCGGCTCGCCGGGGACGCGCTCATGGGGCGACCTTACCCAGAGCCGGCCCGCGTAGTCAATTGTGTTTGACATCCTTGTCAATGCTGATTTATTACGATGCGGATCGACCAGGACCGGGATCGAAGACAAGCCGGAGACCAAGCCGGCCCGGTCCTCCCTCGCCCACCCGACGGAGCCGCCTGGAATGAGCGACACCCCCCACGCCCGTGACCTTCGCATCGCGATCATTGGCGCCGGCCCCGGCGGTCTGTGCATGGCGATCCGGCTGAAGCAGGCCGGCTTTCGCCAGATCGTGTTGCTCGAGAAGGGCGACGGCGTCGGGGGGACGTGGCACCACAACCGCTATCCGGGCTGCGCCTGCGACATCCCCTCGGCCCTCTACTCCTTCTCGTTCGAGATCAAGCGGGATTGGACCCGACCCTACGCGTCGCAGCCCGAGATCCTCGCGTACATGGAGCAGCTCGCGAAGAAGTACGAGCTGATGCCGCACTGTCGCTTCGGGTGCGAAGTGCGCCGGGCGGTCTGGGACGAACCCAACGCCTCCTGGACACTCGAGCTCGACTCCGGGGATCGCGTCGAAGCCGACGCGGTGGTGAGCGCCGTCGGGATGTTCAACGAACTGGCCGACCCCGAGATCCCCGGCCTGGCCGATTTCGCCGGCACGCGTTTCCACTCGGCACGCTGGAACTGGGATCACGACCTCCGCGGCAAGCGGGTGGGCGTGATCGGGAGCGCCGCCAGTGCCGTGCAGTTCGTGCCGGAGATCGTGCAGGACGCGGAGCAGGTGATCCTCTTCCAGCGCACGGCGAACTGGGTGATGCCGAAGCTCGACGATCCGTACACCGACGAGCAGATCGCCTACTTCCAGAACGATCCGAACGCGGCTCTCGCGGTACGCCAGGAGATCTACGACCAGGTCGACGGGGGCATGACCTTCAGCGACCCCGAGGCCCTGGCCCAGATGGAAGCCGCGTCGCTGGAGCAGCTCGCACAGGTCGAGGATCCGGAGCTGCGCGCGAAGCTCACCCCCGAGCACCCGCTCGGCTGCAAGCGACCGCTGATCGCCAACAACTTCTACCCCGCCTTCAACCGACCCAACCTCACTTTGGTCACCGACCCGATCGATCACATCGAGCGCGACGCCATCGTCACCCGGGACGGCGAGCGCAGATCGATCGACACCCTGATCCTCGCGACCGGCTTCTCGGCGACGAAGTACCTGTCCGCGATCGATGTCCGCGGGCGCGATGCCCAATCGATCGACGCCGCCTGGTCCGACGGCGCACAGGCCTACCTCGGCATCACCACCTCGGGCTTCCCGAACCTCTTCATGCTCTACGGCCCCAACACGAACAACGGGTCGATCCTGACCATGATCGAGTCTCAGGTGGAATACACCCTGTCGCACATCGAACGGTTGGCGCGGGAAGATCTCGCGTGGATGGACGTCCGCCCCGAGCCGATGGCCCGCTACAACGCCGAGGTTCAGGAAGCGATCGACAACGTCCGCGTCTGGCAGGCCGACTGCAACGGCTACTACCGCACACCCGGCGGCCGCGTCGTCACCCAGTGGCCGTACTCGATGAGCGAATTCGAGCGCCGCACCCAGGCGCCCGACGACGAGGTGTACGAGGTCGAAGCCCGCACCCGCGGCTAGTGTGGGCGCATGCTCGACCCGACTGCCGTGCTGCTCGTCCACGCGGGCGCCACCTGGTTCATGACGGGGCTCATCTGGTTCGTCCAGGTCGTCCACTACCCGCTCTTCGGACGCGTCGCTGAGGACGGGTTCGTGGCCTACGAGAACGCCCACACCCGCCTCACGACCTGGGTGGTGGGCCCGCCCATGCTGCTCGAGGTGGGCACCCTCGCCTGGCTCTCGTGGACGCCGACCCCCGCCGCCGGAGGGCTCGCGCTCGGGGTCGGCGCGGCGCTGCTCGCACTGATCTGGATCTCGACGGCTCTCCTGCAGGTACCCCGCCACCAGGAGCTCTCGACCGGGTTCGACGGCCGCGCGCATCGTCGGCTGGTCACGAGCAACTGGGTGCGAACGGTCGCCTGGAGCCTGCGGGCCGCGCTGGTGCTGTGGATGGTCGCGGCAGAAATCGGCGTGGGGCGTTAGCCGTCGCCGCGGTTCGCGGCCTCGCCTCCGACCTCGCCATCGGCGAGGGAGAATCCGTAGAAGCGCCCGAGCTCCTCGTAGAGGTCCGGCGCACGCTTGCGCAGGAGCTCGGGGCGCTCGAAGAACATCTCGGTCGCCACGGCGAAGAACTCGGCTTCGTTCGTCGCCGCGTAGGTCCGCAGCAGGGTGCGTCGTTTCCCCGCGTTCTTGCGCAGGCGCAGGAAGTAGTGGGACAACACCTGGCCCCAGGGCGCGTAGTCGGCGCGCGCCCGTAGATGCGGCGTGCCGTTGAAGGCGCCGGACGCGCGATCGAGCACGTGAGCAAACTCGTGGGTCGCCGTGTCATGGCCGTCCTCCGGGTTCGTGAGGCCCGCGAGCACGTCCTCCCAGGACAGCACCACCGTGTGCCACTGGCTCACTTCGCCGAGGACGACCGTGTCGCTGTCAGGGTGCCGGTAGGCCGCCGGGTAGACGACGATCTCGCGCATCCGATCGAAGGCCGCGATGTCGAGCTCAGCCACCAGGCGCACCGCAGCCGCCGAGATTACGACCCGCACCTCTTCGTCGACCTCGAACCCGCCCGCCCCCACGAACTCCTTCTCGCGCTCGAAGATCATGAGGTCGCCCTCCACCTTCGTGCGCAGTGCCTCCTGCAGCGTCGCGAAGTACGGGACCCGCTCCGCGAGGATCGGGCGCCAGTGCGCGGGAAAGGGCTCGGCGCGCACGCGCCGACGTCGCCTGCGTCGAAACCAACCGAACATCCAGGACCTGCCGCCTAGGAGAGCGCGCCGGTGGCCGCGATGTCGGCAATCTCCTCGTCGCTGTAGCCGAGGACGTCGCGCATGATCTCGAAGGTGTGCTCCCCGATCAGCGGGCCGGCCCGCCACGGCCGCGAAGGCATGTCGGAGAAGCGGGTGACGGCGCCGTCGAAGGTGCTGCGCCCGATTCCACCGTGGTCGAGCTCGATGAAGAACTCGCGCGACACCAGCTGGGGATCTCCGTGGAAGTCGGTCGCGCGGAGCACTGGGTAGGCCGGTACGCCGCTCTCGCGCAGCTGCTCGGCGGCCGCGAACCCATCGCGCTCGCTGCACCACGCCACGAGCGCCGCTTCGATCTTCTCGCGCAGCGCCTGGCGCGCGGACAGGGCGTCGAGGTCGGCGCCGCCCAGCCCGGCGAGGGCCGGCACCTCGGCCACCAGGGCGCGCCACTGCTCGGGGGTGCGCACTTCGATCGCGACGAAGCGCTCGGACTCGCGCGTTCGGTACACGCCATGGGGACAGCCCCAGCTCGAGTCGAGGCCCGCACGATCGATCACGGCACCCGATCGCTGGTAGTCCAGCAGCATCGGCCCGAGGTAGTGGATCGAGCACTCGATCTGGGAGAGGTCGATCAGCTGTCCCTCGCCGGTGCGATCGCGGTGGTAGAGCGCCGAGCACAGCGCGGCGAGCGCGTAGCGCGGCGAGATGAAGTCGGTGTAGGCGCCCCAGGGCGCCGTCGGTTTCCGGTCGGGCCAGCCGGTGATCCCCGCGAAACCGCCGAGCGCAGCGCCGTGGATGCCGAAGCCCGTGTGCTTGCGCTCGGGGCCCGTCTGTCCGCGCATGCAGGTGTAGAGCATCACCAGGTCGGGTTTCTTGGCGCGCAGCGTCTCATAGTCGAGCTTCAGCCGTTCGGCGGTACCGGGCGTGAAATTCTCGATCACCACGTCGGCCCATTCGACCATGCGGTGCGCGACCTCGAGACCGCGCTCGGTGGTGAAATCGAGGGCGATGCCGCGCTTCGACTGGTTCATGTTCGCGGCGGTGTGGCCGGTCGTGACCCCCGGATCGCCGACCCAGGGCGGCAAGAAGCGCAGCGTGTCCACGCGCTTCTCGGTCTCGACGCGCAGGACGGTGGCGCCCAGGTTTGCCAGGTCCTTCGTGATCAGGGGGCCCGCCGCGATCCAGGAGAAGTCGGCGACCTTGAGACCCTCGAAGATCTGCGCGCGCGGCGCGGGCGCCGAGACGTGCACCGGATCCGGCCGACGCTCGGTCGACGCGGCGAGCTCCTGATCGGCGCCGAGCGTCGGAGCCGGGCGCTCGTACGCGATCGGGGTCTTCGACAGCCGCGCGAAGGGCCCGGGCACCCGGACGTCGCCCTGCTCTACCCAGAAGTCCCGCGCAGCGAGCTGGGCATCGGCGAGCAGGTCGGGCGCCAGATTGACCGGCGCGATCAACCACTTCTGCGCCACCGCCTGCTCGTGGATCTCGCCCTTCGTCATGGTGCGCAGGTGCGCCAGGAACTGTTCGACACCGCGCTTCGCCGTCTCGAGTTCGAGGGTCCCCTCCTGGAGCTGCTGGATCCAGGTGAGCCAGTCGATCTCCATCAGATCCGCGTCGAGGGCCCCCTGCTCCCCGATCCACTGCATCGCCGCGTTGAACCCGAACGCGCCCTGCGCGCCGAGCACGAGCACCATCACGACGTAGCCGTCCTTGCACGGTTCGACCGACGGCAGGGTCAAGCCGGGCACGATCGGCATGCCCCCGGTACGCGTAGCGCGTTCGTCGCCGAACCCCGGCGGGTTCTGCCCCAGCGCCGCAAAGTCGGTTACGTACATCAGGGTCCACAGCACGGCCGCCTGGATCGACGTGTCGAGATGCTGGCCCTGGCCGGTGCGACTGCGGGCGTAGAGCGCCATGGTGACGTCGGCCGCGGCCTGCACAGCGCCGAGGTGCGCAGTTTCCGGGACCCCGACGGGCAAGGGCACGCGATCGCCGTCGCCCTGTTGGTTCAGGAGCCCGCCCGCCGCCGCGAGCGTGAGGTCGGTGGCGGGGTGCGTCGCGTACGGTCCCGTCTGGCCGAAGGGGGTCACCGACACGTAGAGCAGCGCCTCGTTCCGCTGGCGCAGGGAAGCTTCGTCCAGGCCGTATCGCGCCAGGGCGCCCGGCGTGAAGGACTCGAGGAAGACATCGGCCGTATCGACGAGTGCCAGCAGCGACGCGCGATCGTCCGCATCGTCGAGATCGAGCACGACGCTGCGCTTGCCGAGACCGAAGTGCTTCCAGAAGAGGGAGGCCTCCGGGTCGGAGCTCGGATCCGTGCTCCCGCCGTCCGCGAAGGGCGGAGCGAAACGGGCGTCGCAGCCACCGGGCGGCTCGACCTTGATCACTTCGGCGCCCAGATCGGCGAGCACGCGGCCCGTCGACTCGGCGAGAGCGGTGGTGAGGTCGAGGACCCGGATGCCTTCGAGTGCGCGAGCCATGGAGTCTCCTGTGGCGGAAGTCGTCGGGACGGCGGACGTCCTCGCGCATCATACGCGGGGCGCGGGCCGAGGGAAGCTCAGCCTTTCGCGCGCTGGCGCAGGATCTCCTCCTCGACGTCCCGCAGGCGGTCCTTCCCGAAGAAGAGTTCATCGCCCACGAAGAAGCTCGGCGAGCCGAAGACCCCGCGCTCCACCGCCGCCGACGTGTTCTCGATCAGCTCCTGCTTCACGTCGGGATCCTGCGCACCCTCGAGCAGCTTCTCGACCGGCAGCCCGGATTCCCGCAACGCCGCTTCGATCACCGCCGGGTCGTCCATCTTCTTGGGCTCGGCCCACATGTGACCGAACACGGCCTCGACGTAGTCCTCGAAGACGCCGAGCCGCCCCGCGGCAATCGCGCCACGCATGATCTGGAGGGTGTTCACCGGGAAGTGAGGGTTCGGCGCGAAGTCGGAGATCTCGTGGTCCCGCAGGAAGCGCCGCATCTCGAGCCCCTGGTACTCGCCCTTGTTCTTGATCCCCTGCAGCGTCACGGCCGGCGAGGCGTTGCCCGTCGCCTTGAAGACCCCACCCAGCAGCACCGGGACGTACCGGAAGCGTTCACCCGTCCGCTCTTCGACCCTCGGGATCACCCGATGACTCAGGTAGGCGTTCGGGCTGCCGAAGTCGAAATGAAACTCGATCTGCATGCTCTCCTCGACTAGGTCTGGGCGCGGTTCCAGCCAGCCACGATCTCGTCCATGTCGTCGGGCGCGAAGAAGACCTCCGGCTGGACGCCGTCGCCGAAGATCGACCAGGTGCCTTCGACACCCCAGTCTTCGATCTTCCACGCCGCATCGTCGACGATGCGATCCATGTCGGCGAAGTACTCGAAAAAGGTCCCGCTCGGATCGCGGAGGTACCAGAAGACGTTGCCCCCGATCGGGTGACGACCGGGCCCCGAGATCTGCACGTCGTCGCCGTGTTCGCGTAGATACACCGAGGCCGCGCGGGTCACCGCGTCGAAGTCGTCGTGCTCGAGGGCGTAGTGATTGAGATACGGCACCGGCCCCGGTGCGACCAGCAGATTGTGGTGGTCGGGGGAACAGCGCAGGAACGCACCGATCCCGCCGGCGACCGTATCCGAGACCCGAAAGCCCAGCCCTTCGGTGACGAGCTGAATCGTCTCGATCGGCTTCGGCGTACCGACCACGACGTGTCCGAGCCGCCGCGGCGGGCGCGGCTTTGCTTCGACCAGCACCTCTGCGCGTTGCCCGATGCGTGCGCGCTCGCCGGGTCGGTTCACGAAGCGCTTCGGCGTCGCGGGGACGTCGTAGGGGGCGCAGGGCTCGACGACGAACTCCCAGCCATTGTGCGGATCGACCAATCGGAGCTCCCCTCCGCTGAGCCGAGACGAGAGGCCGAGCCGTTCGAGTCGCGCGGCCGCCGCGTCGAGGTCGGCTTCGCTCTCGCAGCCGACGCGCACCCTTCGCAGCTGACGGTAGGGCGCGTCGACCACGCGGATCTGGCCGGGTTGGTCCTCGGCACCCCAGGTGCCGTCGCCCCCGGTGAACCCGATCTCCTGGTAGAAGGCGTCGAGATGCGCGGGATCGGGCGCCCCGATCTCGATTCCCAGCAGTCGATGCAACGCCATGCTCTGCCCTCCCCGCGCCGCGGCGACGCCGCGTGCCGGACCTGCACACGCCCCAAGGACAGTACACGCCGGGCGGGCGTCGAGGCGAGATTTCGCGGACACGACCGCGGCGCCCGCCTAGTCGATCGGGGACCAGACCCGGTCCGGGTACAAGACCGTCGACGGTGCGTGGAGCCACTCGTCGCGGTAGGCGCGACGCGCGAGGTAGGGGATCACGGCGTCGTCGGGCAAGCGCCCCTCGCGCAGCGCCTCGCAGAGCGCGCGGGTCCCGCTCTCGCGATCCGCGGGCCGGCGCCCGAGGAGCGCTCCCAGGTCGTCGCACTCGAGGGAAGCCACGCGGTCGCCGTAGCGACGCCGGCGATCGATGCAGGCCACCAGGGTCGCGGTGTCCCGGGCCCGCGAGCGCGCGAACGGGTCCGAAAGCGCCGGAGTGATGTCGTGAGAGAGGTTGTGGAGCGCCGCCTGGGCGAGCAGATCGTCGTCGCCCGAATCCTCGTCGGGGAGTTCGGGACGCTCGATCGGGATCTGCATGGCAGCCGCCAGCATCTCGGCTGTCGCGCGGTCGCCGACATAGCGGTAACAGAGGTAGGCGGCGAGGGACTCGGTGGCGTGGGCGTGATGACACACGACGTGGATCGGAATCATGCCGCGCACGTTCTGGTGGACGGCGTAGTACTGCGCCGCGAAGCGCGTGTAGGGGAATCCCGTGTGCGCAGCCCAGCGCTCGAAGAGCCCCTCGAGCCCGCCGCAGGGGTTGTAGAACTCTCGGACGCAGATGTTGCCGAGGTCCTCCATCGGATCGCCCCAGTGTCCGGTCTCCCAGTCGATGATCGCGCTGACCCGACTTCCCTGGAACATGAAGTTCACCGGACCCGTGTCCCCCTGCACCAGCGAGACGCGCGCGACCTCCTGGGGCACGAAGCGACGCAGCCAGGCGAGCCCGTAGATCGTGAGCGGATCGTCATAGCGCGACAGGAAGCGGTCCCACTGGCCGGCGATCTCATCGACCGCGCCGAGGGCCGTCTGTTCCGGCGTCGTCGGCAAGGGCCCGAGCACGTCGTCGAGTCCGAGCGCGGCCGGGTCGAGTGCGTGGAGCTCGGCGATCGCATCCATGAAGTCTTCGAGCACGGCGCGCTGCACGGTGGCGTCCTCGACCGCGTCGAGATCCGCGCGTCCCGGGTCCCGTGCGAAGAGCGCCACCCGCAGCTCCGGGTTCCAGCCGTGTACGGCCGGAACCGGGATCCCGGCCCGGCCCAGTGCCTCGACGATCCGCGTCTCTCGCTCGAGGCGCCGCGGGTCCGGGCCACCGGCATCGCGTTGGATGCGCAGGAAGCCCTCGAGCGTGTCGCCGACCCCGCGTTCGACATCGACGATCCAGGCCTCGCGGCGCGCCACGTGCCGACGCAAGGTCGTGATGCGCCCGCCCCCGATGGCTTCGACCCACTGGGTGACGGCTGCGGGCAGGGTCGTGGAGGTATCGGCCATGGGAGCTCCGGGGTGCGGGGAACCCCTGGGAGCTAGCGCGTTTGCGGTGCAGGCCGCCAGCGGCGGGCCAGCCGGAAGGGTTCCACCAGCTGCGCCAGATAGGCGACCGGATAGTCGGACCGATCCGCCACGCCGAGCGCCCCGTCGCGGGGAGCCGCCTCTTCGGGGGCCCGGTAGGTGCCGAGCATCCGATCCCACACGAGGGTGAAGAGCCCGAAGTTCACGTCTCCATCCGTGGAAGCCACGTGATGCAGACGGTGCCCCGGCGCGACCGCCCACCAGCGCCCGAGCGCGCCGAGTCGCATCTCGAGATTCGCGTGCTGCAGGAGCAGCTGCAGCGCGACCGAGAACCCGAGCAGCCATGCGACCGTTTGCGGCAAGCCCAGGACGATGAGCGGCGCGGTACCCGCGAGGGTTTCGAGACCCTGGTGGAGCGGGTGTTTCATCCAGCCGTTCATACCGTACATCCGCGTCACGCTGTGGTGAACGGCATGCAGGCGCCAGAGCGCGGCGTAGCGATGACTCGCCGCATGGGCGAGGGTGATCCCCATGTCGGCCACGACCACAGCCAGCGCCCATTGGGCCAACAGCGGCCAATGCTCGGGCCAGAGCCCTGTCCCAGCGAAGCTCGCGAGTACGGGCAAGAGCGCGATCGAAGCGACGGTGGCGCCCTCGTTGACGAGCGCGTGCAAGAGATCCCGGTCGCCGTCACCGCGATCGCGATTCCACACCGGCTCGTAGGGCCACATCCGTTCCGCAGCGAAACAAGCAGCCAGCGCCGCCGCGAGCAGCACGCCGAGCCAGGCCGGCGCTGCTCCCTGCAACGAGAGCACCATCGCAACCCCGATCGCCGCGACGAAGACCCCCGGCGCGAACACGCGCGTCCCTACCCACCGGAGCGAGCCTCTCATGGCGCGACTCGCTTCCGCCGCTTCCCTTCGCCCACGACCTGCGAGCGCTCCGCAGGCAGCACGAACGCGAGTGCCTGGCGCTCGACCGCAGTCCGGGCCCGCCGCGCCGACCAGCCGTGGCTGCGGCGGAGGTGCAGATAGGTCCAACTCGCGGCGTTGAACAGGAGCTCGGCATCGGCCTCGGGATCTTCGCTCGCGAGGCTGCCGTCGGCCGCCCCGTCGCGAAGCAACCGCGCGAAGGGCTGGGTGTACTCGAAACGCGTCAGGCGCGTCGCGGCTCCCGGGTCTGCGCGGAAGTGGAAGAGCAGCGCGGGGCCGTCGTAGAGGGTCGCCAGCAGCGCTCCGTGTGCGTCGATCGCAGTGAAGAGCACGGCCATTAAGCGCTCCAGACGCAGACGCGCGTTTCCCGACGCGGTGAGCGGCTCGAGGCTCGCGGCGCGAAAGCCGTCGGCGAGTGCCTTCGTCGCTTCGGCAAGGAGGCCCTCCCGCGTCACACCCCGTCGGTAGAGGGTGACCCGATTGACGCCCGCCTCTTCGGCGATGGCCTCCTGGGTGAGCCCGGCGAAGCCATCGCGTTCGAGCGCCTGTTCGAAGCCGGAGAGCAGCGCCTCGGTGTCCATGGCACGGATCGTACACACTCGATTCATATTTGCAACATTCATGTTGCGTTTCTTCGTGAACGCAACACGCCCCCCAGCGACCTGGGGAGCGACCCGCTGCCCACCGGCCGGGCCGCTAGCGGCCCGTCGCCTCCGCGTTCCAGGCCACCTTCGCGAAGCGGCTCGACACCTGGCGGAGTTCTTCCAGGTAGCGCTCGCGGTGGCCCTCGCTCACCGCGGACACCACGACGGTCAGGAGCCCGTGGCGCGCGGCGATGCGGAAGCCGCGGTCGCTCAATCCGCCGGCGGCCCAACCATTCAGGGCTGCGACGTAGGTGAGGTAGGACTGGCGGCCCAACGCCTCGGGGTCCAGGTCTGGGCGGAGCACGCCGAGCTCCTGAGCACGGCGCATGGCCCAGACGTGGATCTGCACCGGATCGAAGGAGACGCGCGAGCCCGACGCCGAAAATTCGCCCAGCGAGCGGGCGATCTGGCGGAACGCCCCCGATTCGGACACGAAGGCCGCCACCGTCGAATCGACCGCCGCCAGCGCGCGACCGATCGGGTCGGGGTCTTCATCCGCCGTCAGGTCGGCCAACGACGCGACCAGGTCGTCGACCACCCGCTCGACCAGGGCAACCCACAGCTGCTCGCGGGTCCCGACGAGGTTGTAGACCGTGGGCGGAGACACGCCGGCTCGCGACGCGATCCGCTCGATCGTCACCGATGCCATCGCCTCGTCGCGCAGCAGTGTCAGGGCGGCATCGAGGATGGCTCCGCGGCGCCGTGCCTTGTTCTTCTCCCGCAGGCCGGTCATCGCCGGGATTCTGGCGCCCGGGAGAAACCTTTACAAGTCTAAAATTTTCTATATTCTGGGAATGGCGAGACTCGTGGGCCCTCTCGCGCCCACGCCGCGCCCACTCGCCACCGGAGGTCCCGTGGCTCACTTCGACGTCGTGATCATTGGTGCCGGCCTGTCGGGTATCGGGATGGCCTACCACCTCCAGTCCCAGTGCCCGGGACGCAGCTACGCGATCCTCGAGGGCCGCGACGCGCTCGGGGGCACCTGGGATCTCTACCGCTACCCGGGCATCCGCTCGGACAGCGACATGCACACCCTGGGCTACGGCTTCAAGCCGTGGAAGGCGCGCAAGGCGATTGCCGACGGCCCGTCGATCCTCTCCTACGTCAACGAGACGGCCGACGAGAACGACATCCGCAAGCATATCCAGTTCGATCGTGAACTCGTGAGCGCGCGTTGGTCGAGTGAGCGCGCGGTCTGGGAGCTCGAGACCCGCAGCAAGGACGGCACCCCCGGCGAGCCGATCACCTGCACCCTGCTCTCCATGTGCAGCGGCTACTACAGCTACGAGGAGCCGCACCGCCCGCCCTTCCCCGGCGAGGAGGCCTTCGAGGGTCCGCTCTTCCACCCCCAGCTCTGGCCGGAAGATCTGGACTACACGGGCAAGCGGGTCGTCGTGATCGGCAGCGGCGCCACCGCGATGACCCTGGTGCCCGCGATGACCGACAAGGCGGCCCACGTCACGATGCTCCAGCGCTCGCCCACGTACGTCGTGTCGCGTCCCGATGAGGACCGCCTCAACAACTTCCTGCGGCGCATCCTTCCCGAGTCCCTCGCCTACCGCATCACGCGCTGGAAGAACGTGGTGCTCCAGCGGCGCGTCTACGAGCGCACGCGCACCCAACCCGAGAAGGTGAAGGACTTCCTGCTCAAGCGCGTGCGCAAGCAGCTCGGTCCCGACTTCGACATCGAGAAGCACTTCACGCCGAGCTACAACCCGTGGGACCAGCGCCTTTGTCTGATCCCGAACGACGACCTCTTCGATGCGCTGAAGAGCGGCTCGGCCTCGGTGGTGACCGATCACATCGAGCGCATCACCGAAAAGGGCATCCAGCTCGAGTCGGGCGAGTTCCTCGAAGCCGACATCATCATCTCGGCGACGGGGCTGACCCTGAAGCTGCTCGGCGGGGTCGAGTTCTACGTGGACGAAGCACCCGTCGACTTCCACGAGACCTTCACCTACAAGGGCATGATGTATTCGGGGATCCCGAATCTGATCCAGACCTTCGGCTACATCAATGCGTCCTGGACCCTGCGGGCGGACATCACCGCCGAATACACCTGTCGTCTGCTGAACCACATGCAGGAGACCGGCACCCAGGTCTGCGTGCCGCGCCTGCGCGACGAGGACCAGGGCATGCCCGAGCACCCGTGGATCGAGGGGTTCTCGGCGGGCTACATGCAGCGCGAGATGCACCGCTTCCCGAAGCAGAGCGATCGCGCCCCCTGGCGCAACACCCAGAACTACACGGCCGACAAGGCGATGATCCGCCGCGCCCCGCTGGAGGACGGCGCCCTTCGCTTCGAGAAGGCCGCGGTCGCCGCCCGCAGCGAGCGCGCCGCCTGATCCCCGACGCTCCCTGGCCATGCAGATCGGCTCCGTGACGCCCGAGATGCGCGAGCGCTTCGCGCGCGCCCAGAAGACGCGGGTCGGCGATTCGCCCCTGCGCCGCCCTGCCCTGTCGGTGACAGCCGATTCGCTGCGCGCCCACTTCTCGAGCGACGTGGGACGACGCGCCGAGGCCCTCGAGAACCCCCACGTCGAACCCGCGGTGAGCGCAGCCGACCGCGAGCGCGCCGTTCCGGCTGCCGTGCTGTTGGGGGTGACCACCACGCCCGGCGCTCTCGACGTCATCGTCACCGAGCGCGACGCCGCGATCTCCTACCCCGGCCATTGGGTGTTCCCGGGTGGCCGCAGCGACCCGGACGACTCCGACGCGGTGGGCACCGCGCTCCGCGAAGCCCGCGAAGAGATCGGCCTCGACCCGGGACGCGTCGAGGTGCTGGGCTGCCTGGGGCCCTACGTGAGCCACAGCGGTTTCCGCATCGTCCCGGTCGTCGCGATGGTCGACGCGGCAGCTCCCCTGGTCGCGCGCGCGGGCGAGGTCGCCGCGATCGCGCGCATCCCGCTCGCGTCGCTGGTCGATTCTCGCGCCTACTTCCTCTACCGCTTCGAGGGTCGACCGGATCGCGCTCACTTTGCGCTGGATCCCCCGGTCGAGGGGCCCATCCTTACGGGCGTGACCGCGTCGCTCGCGATCGGCCTCTACCGCGAACTCGCGAAGACCCACGCGCCCTAGCCCGATCACCCGAGCGGAGACCGAAACGCACGAAAGCCGGTGCGCCCCTCGCGGAGTGCACCGGCTTCGGTTCCGAAACGCGCTCGCGGGAGCGCGCCGCGGTATGGCACTAGGCCGCGTAGCTGCGCTTCGCCTGGATCTTGCCGTTGCGGCCCTTGATCTTCAGCGTGCCGCCGGCGCGCTTCGCCATCGAGCGGCCGCGGCGCACGGCCGTCTCCTTCTTCTTGTGCATGCTCTCGGGCTTCTTCTTGCCCTCCTCCTGCACCATCCAACCTTCGTCCTTTGCACTGCGGACCACGAACGAGTTCTTCGGCATATGTGCCTCCTATCGGCTCCGTTGCGAGAGGTGGAGCCCAGGCCAAGAATCGTCGCCCCCGCATGGGGCCTTGAGGCCCCACCGGCAGCGAACCGGCAACCGGCCCGCAGCGGGGGCGCCAACTGCCCGCGACCGCTCGGAGAGAAATTGGCAACGCTGCGGCAGCTGCGGGCAGGCCTGAGGCGCAAGCGAACTTGCGCCCGGGTTCGCACACCCAATGAAGTCGCTAGGGTGCGAAGCGAGAGGCACGGATGAAGGGTTGGGGACTGAAGTCCTTCTGGGACCGGATCGATCGCTGGGTTCCGCGCGACCTGTCGCCCACCGGCGAGGATGGGCGGTTTCGAGCACGCCTGCTCGTCGCCAGCAGCCTGTTGGCTTCCTTGTCGGGCGTGGTCTGCTTCGTGCTCTTCCACGCCATCGGCGCCGGCACCCAGGCCTGGTACTGCCTCGCCGGAGGCGCCAGCGTTCTCGTCGCGATTCCGATCCTCCAGCTGACCCGTCGCCTCGACTGGGCGGGACACGCCCTGCTGTTCGTGGCGATCGCGGCCATCGAGCTCACGCCGACGCCGGCACCGGACCATCCGCGCATCGGAATCGCCCTCTGCGGCATCGGCTTCGCGGCGGCCCACCTGCTCGGACCGCGCGCCGGACTCGCCTGGACCGCGGTCGCGGTCGCGCTGGCCTCGTGGAATGCGATCGCCATCCAGGATCCCCGCTTCCTCCCGCCCGCCTGGAACACGCCCGTCGTCGCCGCCTTCCTCGGAGCCGGAGCGGCCATGATCGAGGCATCGCGGCGACGGGCCCTCGACCAGGCCTCGCGGGAGCAACGCCGGCTGCGCGTGCTGGGCGACGCCGCCTTCCACTGGATCCTCGAAGCGCAGGACGAGATCCTCACCTACGTGAGCCCCTCGGTGGCCGGTGCGCTCGGCCGCACACCCGAAGCGCTCGTCGGCCTGCCGATGCTCGACTTCGTCCATCCCGAAGAGACCGTTCCCCTGCGGCAGGTGCTCCGCGACGAAGCGCCCGACGGTTTTCGGGTCGAGCACCGGGCGCTGCACGCCGACGGCAGCTGGCTCTGGTGCGAGAGCTACGCGATCCCCCACCCCGAACCCGAGAGCGCCCACCATTGGATCATCGCGTGTCGCAACATCGAGCGGGAGCGCAGCGAGCGCGATCGCACCCAGCGTGCCGAAACCCTCGAGGGCATCGGCGTGCTCGCCGCCGGCGTCGCCCACGACTTCAACAACGTGCTCACCGCGATCGCGGGCCACGCCCAGATGCTTCCGCAGGACGAGGACCGCGACGAGATCCTGAAGGCCACCGACCGGGCCTCCCACCTGACGCAGCAGCTGCTCGCCTTCGGACGGGAACAGCCCGTCGAGTCGACGACCTTCGACGTCCGCGACGTCTTCCGCGACCTCCACCGCATGATCGGCAGCTTCACGCGCGAAGAGGTCGAGCTCGAGGTGGACTCGGGGCACGAACCCTGCTGGGTCCACGGACACCGTCGCAGCCTCGAACAGGTGCTCCTCAATCTGGTCTACAACGCGCGCGACGCCATCGCGCGCCGTGGCTCGATCACCCTGCGCGCCGGCGTCGAGCCCTGTCGCACGCGCGTCCGGATCGAGGTCCGCGACGATGGCCAGGGCATGCCCGAGACGATCCGACGCCGCGCCTTCGATCCGTTCTTCACCACCAAGGACGTGGGACGCGGCAACGGGCTCGGCCTGGCCAGCGCCCACGGCCTGGTCCGGCAGCTCGGCGGCGAGATCGAACTCCGCAGCGAACCCGGCGAGGGCACGACGGCCATCGTGCAGCTGCCGTGCGCCGCCGCTCCCGTTGCCAAGCAGCACGAGGCGGTCGCGCGCGCCCTTCCATCCACCGGCACGGGCCGGGTGCTGATCGCCGAAGACGACGACACCATCCGCGCGCTGATCGCGCGGGCGCTGCGCGGCGCGGGCTATGGGGTCGTGACCGCGCGCGACGGGCTGGAAGCCCTCGCCCGGCTCGAAGCGCACGACGAGCGGATCGATCTGCTCATCACCGATGTCGTCATGCCGCAGCTGCGTGGCTCCGAGGTGGCCCAGCGCGTGCGCGAGATCCGCCCCGTCCTGCCGATTCTGTTCATCTCGGGCTACGACAACGATGAACTCGGCGGCTGGAAGGACCGGGCCGACGGCATCGCGTTCCTCGCGAAGCCCTTCTCGATCGCCGCCCTGCTCGACAAGACCGCGCGGCTGTTCGCATCGGCGGCAACGCCGCCGACGCGCGCGCCGTCGCGGCGGGCTCAGCCCGGGCGCTTGCCGCCCGCCCGGAGCCAGCGGCCGACGACCTCTTCGGCCTCGCGCGGGTTGTAGAGGTCTTCCTGGAGCGACCAGAGCCCGTTTCCGGCGTACTCCAGAATCGTGACGCAGCCGAAGCGGAACACCTCGCTACCGCCGGTTGGATCCGGGAACACCTGCCACGGGTAGAAGACGACCCGGTTCCCCTCGATGACGTGCCATTCGACGGGAAACTCCATCGGCGGCGCCGCCGCCATGGTCTTCTGGATCATCTCGCGGATCGCCGGGCGTCCGCGAATCACGCCGAGATGGTGCTCGATCCAAACGCCATCTTCGCTGTGCAGATCGGCCCAGGCATCCCAGTCCTGCGCGTCGCCGACGGCGACGAAGTGGTGATAGGCCTCTTCGACCTCCGCGCGCGGGAATGTGTCCATGGCTTCTCCTTGGATGGGTTCGGCGAGAGCGTGTCGGAGACGAAGCCGACGCGGTTCTCTAGAAAACGAGTTCGGGAACCGTCGCCGCCTTCGGCCAGTCGGCCATCGACGCCTTGATCTTCTGGCCGATCTCTTCCACGTCCCAGGGCTCGGCGCTGTCCATGTCGCCCTCGGCGATCTGGAAGCCCGCGGGGTAGAGCAGCGTCACACGGTTGCCGCTGATCACGAACTGGCGGCCGGTGATCTCGGCGGCCTCGTCGGAACACAGCCAGGCGATCGCCGGCGACACCTTCTCCGGCGCGAAGCGCTGCTCGGCCCCTTCCGGGAACAGCGCGGCCGTCATCCGCGAGTACGCGTTGGGAGCGAGGACGTTCACGGTGATCTGCGCCTTCGCCCCTTCGATGGCGAGGCAGCGCATGAACCCGGCGATTCCCGCCTTGGCGGCGCCGTAGTTGGTCTGGCCGAAGTTCCCGATCAACCCGGAGGTGGAACTCGTCATGATGATTCGACCGCCGCTGCCCTGCTCGACCATCTGGGCGTAGGCCGCGCGCGTGGCGTAGTAGGTGCCCTTCAGGTGGACGTCGATCACCGAGTCCCAGAGATCCTCGCTCATCTTCTTGAAGGACTTGTCGCGCAGGATGCCGGCGTTGTTGATCAGGATGTCGAGCTTCCCGAACTCGGAGACCGCCGTCTGGATCATCTGTGCGGCGTCGGCCTCGCTGGTGACCGATCCGAAATCCGGGGCCGCGCGACCACCGGCCTCCTGGATCTCCTTCACCACCTGCTCGGCAACGCGTGAGCCATCACCGGAACCGTCGACCGAGCCGCCGAGGTCGTTCACGATGACCGCCGCCCCTTCGCGCGCCAGGCACAGCGCGTGTGCGCGTCCCAAACCGCCGCCGGCGCCCGTCACGAGGGCGACCTTTCCGTCCAAGATTCCCATGGCTTCCTCCACGTGGCGGGCTGGGTGGCCCCCGTGCGCTGTTGCGAACCCGCTACGCAGCGCTCGCGCCCGGGGCGAGGCCGGAAGCTAGCAGTCGGGCTCAGCACTGCCTGCTGCGGCGTGCGACCGCGTCGGGAGAAGCAGAACCCAACGAAATTCGCGCGTTTGCGCCGCTTCTGCCTACCCGTCCAGAGCCGCTGCAACGCGCCCCGAGCCGCACGTCTTGGTGTTAGTCTGGAGGAGTCGGCGGCTCGCCTCCGGCACGGAGGCGGGACCGGCTTCGGAGGACCGCCATGCGAGCTGCACGCGTCACAGCCCATCACTCGATCCCGATCGCCCGCGAGATCATGAAGACCTCGCTGACGACGCTCACCCCCGACATGCCCATCATCGAGGCCGTGAAAGCCTTGCTGAAGAGCCGCGTGTCCGGGGCCCCGGTCCTCGACGCCAACGGGAAGCTGGTCGGCATCTGCTCGGAGCTCGACTGCCTGCGCGTCCTGACCGCCGGGGAGTTCTACCGGGACGACCACCACGAGGATGGCCGGGTCGCCGACTACATGAGCACCGAGCTCATCACCGTGGGGCCGGACGAGGACATCTACCGCCTCGCCCAGTTCTTCCTCACCCACTCGATCCGGCGCTTGCCCGTCGTCGAGAACGGGGAGCTACTCGGTCAGATCAGCCGCCGCGACGTCCTTCACGGAATGGAGAAGCTCGGTGAACACACCGTGGTGCGGCGTCGCTACCCGGACTACCTCGAGCCGGCGGGCGACGTCGGCGCGCGCCGCACCGAGTGAGCGCGTCGCCGCCAGGCCCAGAACCCCACCCCCGCGACGAGTAGCGCCGCCGGCGTCGGCTCGGGGATCGGCGTGAACGTGAACTCGGTAACGAGCCCGCGACCGTCGAAGCCCGCGCCAAAGTCGTGGGCCTTCGAGAAGACCCCGTTCGCGGTGCGGTCCTCGTCGAACCTCGCCGCGCCGGTGGGGTTCGCACCGGCTCCCGTGATGCGGATGTCCAGGAGCAGGTTGCCGAGGCTCGCGTCGTAGTCGAAGGACGTGCCCGCGAACGTCAGGACGGCCGGGGCCGGGCCGGAGAGGGCCTGGACCCGAAACAGCGCGACATCGGCCCCGAGATTCCCGTCGAAGTCGAAGAGGTCGAGATCGTTCACCCCGAGCGAAGTCGTCGTGAGGTACACGCTGTAGGTGCCGCTGCGCAGATTGCCCGCGCCGTCCTGAAAGAAGGAGAGGGCCTCGATCCGCAGCACGCCCGAGAACGAGGAAGCGTCGTAGATCTGCTGGTAGCGGGTGCCCGCCCCGAGGTTCGAGCCGAAGGGAATACCGTTGCCGGGAACGTCGGCGACCCCCACGGTCAGGCTCGCGGCGCTGGCCGGGAGCACCGCCGCGGCGAGCACGAGTCCCAACACCCAGGCGGAATGGGCCAGGCGACGGGCCCGCGCGCGAGAGGCCGGCCGAATGAAGCCGGCCCACCGGGCGGAGGCACCGCGCGACCGCGCACGGCGGCAGTGCGAGACAGCGCGAGGCGCATTCGAATCGAGCATCGATCTCCTCCCGCCCGGCGCCCCCGAGGACCGGGGCGCGGTAGCTTGAGAAAAGAGAAACACCTATCAATTTGACTGATCGTTTCGGTGTTTCACACTCGATTCTTGAGTCGCCGTGCGCCCGCCTGGCGACACAGGAAACCCGCCCCACACGAGGGGCGCCGCCCAACAGGGGGCTTCAGGCGTAGGGCGAGCCGAACCGGCGGGCTTGCTGCAACGGGGCAACCGGCGCCCGGCGGTCCCCTGCCCTTACGACGGCGGAACGCTCGGCGCCGGCGCACGCGACGTCGCGCGAGCGGGTGGAATCCGCGGAGACGGGCGGGACGCCCGGGCACTGACCGGGCGTCGCGGGCGCAGCGGGGTCGGTGCAGACCCCGCCGACCCGCTCATCCCTCGCGGGCGGCAGGATCGCCGGGGCGGACCCACAGCCAGACGAGGTAATGCTCGCCGCGGTCTTCGACCGAGCGGTACTCGACACGCGCCCGGTGGGAGTAGCGGACGCCGACGCCGGGGTCGGCAACGCTGGGAACCTGGGTCAATTCGATCGGGCGACCCGACGGGCCGAAGAGCTTCGTCGTCGGAAGGACCACGTAGGTCACCGATCCGATCTGGATCGTGTCGTTCCACTCGTCTCGGTCGTAGACGAGCCCGCTCGGGTTCGCGCAACCGATCGAGAGCATCAGGAGAAAGGCTCCGCTGAGCAGGGCAAAAGCACGCATGTCGACTCCAGGAGGTTCCCGATCCCAGGCCTGGCTAGAGCAAGGGACGTGCCGAGAAGCCGTGGACGATCGAAAGCCCTCCGCGCGACGGGCGTCTCCAACCCGCCCTACGCGTCGGTTGCGTACGCTCGAGCGGGGATCCGTCCGCCGGTTGCGCCCTGCAACGGACACGCACTACCCAGTCCGCAAGAAGGCGCGTAGTGCGCATCGCACGCTCTGGCCGTTCGCCGCACACGCAGCGATCGCCTAGCGTCCGGGAGTCCGCGCCCCCAGCGAGAGGACACGATGCCCCGCTTTCCCGAGCCGCCCGCCGACGACTACGCCATCGTCTACCTCGAGGACACGGATCACCCGCTCCCCGAGAAGCTCAATCCCGGCACCCGCTACGCCTACTTCAAGACGATCGCGAAGGGCGGCAAGTCGATCATCCAGTCCTGCAAGGACCTCCATCTCCGCCGCGTCATCTGTTACAAGAAGCTGCGGCCCGAGTTCGCGGACGATCCGACGGAGACCCGCCGTTTCCTGCGCGAAGCGCGCGTCAGCGCCGCGCTTCAGCATCCGAGCATCATTCCCACCTATGAAGTAGGGCGCGACTCCCGCGGCCAGTACTACTTCACGATGAAGCTCGTCCACGGCTTCACGATGCGGGAGCTCTTCGACGAGAAGTACCGCGACCGCTACGACCTGACGCAGCTGATCGACGTCCTCATCGATGTGGCCCACGCGCTGCGCTACGCCCACGCCCACGGTGTCGTCCACCGCGACATCAAGCCCGACAACATCCTGGTCGGACCCTTCGGCGAGGTGCTGCTGATGGATTGGGGGCTCGCCAAGGTCTGGAGCGAGTCCGGCGACAGCAACGAGCCCGAGCCCTCGAAGGCGCAGGCCGACGTGTCCTCCGACGACGTGACCGCCATGACGCTGGCCGGGAAGCTCGAAGGCACCCTCGCCTACATGTCGCCCGAGCAGCTCGACGCCGATCCGGAGATCGATTTCCGCACCGACCTCTACAGCATGGGCGTCGTGCTCTACGAGATGCTCGCCCGGCGAACGCCGTTCGAAGGCGAGAAGGTCCACCACCTGACCGAGGCCATCCGTGCCGGGAATCCGCCGCGGCCGTCGACGCTCAACCCTCTGCGGATCCCGCAGCCCCTCGAGGACCTGGCCCTCCAGTGCCTCCAGATCGACCCCGACGCCAGGATCTCGGGCTGCGAGGAGCTGATTCGCCGTCTCCAGAACGACTGGCGCTGATCCTTCGCCGCGTCGGCGACGGGCCGCACCCCCCCCGCCTTTCCGGCTGGCGCCGCGCCCCGGTGTTGCTCATGATCTGGGCGCCGCCGCCCCCCAAACAGGCAATCCCCGAGCCGAGACCGGCTCAGACGGGCCGACAGGGCGGATTGGGCGGAACAGGTTTTGCATAACCGTCTATCTACCCTTCATTTTCAGGAGAACAGGAGACCATGAAGAGCAAGCTGGAATACATCTGGCTCGATGGCTACACGCCGACGCAGTCGCTGCGCAGCAAGACCCGCGTCGAGTCGAACTTCTCGGGCAAGCTCGAGGACTGCCCCATGTGGTCCTTCGACGGCAGCTCGACCGAGCAGGCCGACGGCAGCGACTCGGACTGTCTGCTGAAGCCCGTCGCCGTCTTCCCCGACCCCGACCGCAAGAACGCCTACCTCGTGATGACCGAGGTGCTCAACGCCGACGGCACGCCCCACGTGTCGAACGGCCGCGCCACGATCGAAGAGGACGACGACGACTTCTGGTTCGGCTTCGAGCAGGAGTACTTCCTGTGGGATCCCGAGACCAACCTGCCGCCGGGCTTCCCGCGCGCGGGCTACCCGCGACCGCAGGGCCCGTACTACTGCTCGGTGGGGGCGAGCAACGCCTACGGCCGCGAAGTCATCGAGGAACATCTCGACCTCTGCCTCGAAGCTGGCCTCAATGTCGAGGGCATCAACGCCGAGGTGGCCGCCGGTCAGTGGGAGTTCCAGGTGTTCGCGAAGAGCGCCAAGGGCGCCGGCGACGAGACCTGGGTCGCCCGCTACATCCTGGAGCGCACCGCCGAGAAGTACGGCCTCGGGATCGATTGGCACCCGAAGCCCCTGGGTGACACCGACTGGAACGGCTCGGGCATGCACGCCAACTTCTCGAACAGCGCCATGCGCGAGGCCGGGAAAGAGGACGTGTTCAACAAGATCTGCGAGACCTTCGGCAAGAACATCGACCGACACATCAGCGTCTACGGCGCCGACAACGATCAGCGCCTCACCGGTCAGCACGAGACGCAGTCGATCGACCAGTTCAGCTTCGGCGTCTCCGATCGCGGTGCCTCGATCCGGATTCCGGTGGGCACCGTCGAGGACGGCTGGAAGGGCCGCCTCGAGGATCGCCGCCCGGCGTCGAACGCCGACCCGTACAAGGTCGCGGCCGCCATCGTGAAGACCACGAAGGAAGCCGGCGTCTAGGACCGTCGCCGCGGGCACGCCCCGCGTGCAGCATCCCGAGCCGGGGTCTGGCGTATCGCACGCCGGACCCCGGTTTTCGTTGGGGCAGCGGGCGATTTTCGGCGCGGCGGGTGGACGCGACGCGTCGGAACGGGTACCCACCGTCCATGGCCAACCCTACCGCGCTCCTCGAGACGTCCCTCGGAAACATCCAGGTCGAGCTCTTCGTCGACAAGATGCCCCTCACGGCGGGCAACTTCATCTCGCTGGCGAAGGATGGTTTCTACGACGGGCTGCATTTCCACCGCGTCATCCAGAGCTTCATGATCCAGTTCGGGTGTCCCCACAGCAAGGATCCGAACAGCCCGATGGCCGGCACCGGAGACAGCCCCAACGGGCGCATCCAGGACGAGCATCCGGACGACGCGAAGATCTCGAACGAACCCGGCACGCTGTCGATGGCGAACACCGGCCAGCCCAACAGCGGCGGCTGTCAGTTCTTCATCAACACCGTCCACAACGACTACCTGGACTGGTTCACGCCCGGCCAGAGCAAGCACCCGGTCTTCGGGCGCGTGACGGAAGGCATGGACGTCGTTTCGCAGATCGAATCCACGCCGACCGCCGCAGGCGACCGCCCGGCCGACCCGGTGCAGATGATCCGGATCACCGTCCAGGAGTAGGCGGCCTCCCCGCCCCAGTGCCCTGCGCGGCCAGGCGAGCGAGTTTCGGCCGCATTCGAGGCGCCGGAGCGCAGCCATAGGATCGCTACGGCGAGCTTCAGCAACGCAGCAGGCGGCCGAAAGACGCCGCCTCACGCAGGCCTGCAAGAGCCTGGAACCTACCAGGCGAGCGAGTTTCGGCCGCATTCGAGGCGCCGGAGCGAGGATCGTAGGACCGCTACGGACTCGCTCCGGGAACGAAGAAGGCGGCCGAAAGACGCCGCCTGTTAGAGGTCGAGCTTCTCTAGCGGCGCCATCCCCAGCGCCTCCCGGAAGCGCCCGTGGTAGTGATGGAGCGCCGGCTCGTTGCGCCCGAACACCAGATGGTCGAGCTGGCCGCTCTCGGCCGCGCGCTGCTGGTGCTCGCCCATCACGTAGTCCTCTTTCTCGATGGTGCTGTCGAAGACTTCGGTGAAGGCCGAGAGCGTGAAGACGCGATCCCCGCCCCGGTACTCGTAGGCGTTGTCGGCATTGATCTGTTCGTCCGAGGTCGTCCCCTCGGCGCGTTCGATCAGCTCGGGGTGGAAGTAGTGCACCACGCGGGTCAGCGAACGCGAGGGGTCGCCAGGCACTGGGTAGATCTTGATCACGCTCGCGGTCTGCTCGCCGAAGGTGAGCTGAATGTTCGGAAACAGGTAGTAGAGCGGGCTACAGCCCTGGACCAGGCTCCACTCGTTCTCGGGCTTCGTGCGCATCTCGTCGATGCGCTTCGTCGCGATCACGAAGCGATGGTTGCGACCGAACGGCTCGTAGCCGAGCACGTCCCCGTGGAAGATCTGGCCCAGCGTGTTCCGGTGGAGCCGCTTGAAGTGATACGTCTCGCCGAAGGTGTCGTTGGCGAGCTTCCAGTTGAGGCGCCCCTCGATCACGGTCTCGCCCGCGTGCTGGAGCTCGCCGAAGCCCCAGGATCCGATCTCCTGCGAGAGCCCGGCCAGCTGCTGATCGAGATCGATCGTGCCGTTGGCCTGGGGGTGCACCCAGAGGAGGCCATCGCGCTCGACGGCCGGGAGCTCGACGAGGCCGTGGCAGGCCTTGTCGATCTTCCCGACGTGGCTCTCCATGGGAACCGTCTTGAGCGCGCCGTCGCTCCCGTACATCCAGTTGTGGAAGGGGCAGACGAAGCGGGGACTGGTCCCGCGACCCTCGGCAAGGCGCGCCCCACGGTGGCGACAGGCGTTGACGAACGCGTGGAAGTCGCCGTCGCGATCGCGCGTCGCCAGCACCGGCACGCCGAAGTCGTCCACGGTCATGTAGGAGCCGGGCTCGGGAAGCGAGCCCGAGAGCCCGATCAGCTGGGGGTGTTGGCGAAAGAACGACTCCCACTCGCGGTCGGCGATCTCCGGGCAGGTATAGACCGAAGTCGGCTGGCGGTAGCCAACGCCCGCGTCGACGTTGCGCTGTTCGTCGAGCTGGCTCATCAGCTCTTTCAGGATCGAGAGTTCGACTTCACGCTTCATGGGGTCTCCTTTGCGTGGGCTCGGGCTAGGCCGAGCGTCGCCGTGCTTTCGGGCGCGCACGGTCGCCCGCACCCGTGCGGGCGAGCTGCCGTTCCAATCGATGGAGCTCCGCGTCGATCGACGCGCGGGTGGCGTCGGTCGCGACGGAGGCCAGGGCCAGGTAGAGGCCGTACAGGGCACGGGCCTCGAACTCCGCAGGCGTCAGCAGGCCGTAGCCCCACTGGATGCAGGCGAGCTCGAACCCGTGATAGATCTGCAGCCCGAGCTGCTCCGGGTTGCGCGTGTCCTGCAAGAGGCCCTGGGCGATCGCCTGCTCGATCCCCCGCTGCTGCATCGCCGCCGCGCGTTTCGCCAGGCGCCGATCGGGCTGGGCGTCCGGCAGCCCGCCGTAGTTCGCGATCACCATCGGCACGTGGATCCCGGCGCGCTTGGACAGCTCCCGCACACTCACGGTGATGACAGCGCGGCAGCGCTCGAGGGGATCGTCCAGCGGCGCTTCCGCATCGATGACCCCGACGATGCGATCGACCGCATCATCCACCAGGGCGTGGAGGATCTCGGCCCGCACCCCGTAGAGGTTGTAGAGGGTCGTGACCGACAGGTCGGCCTCGGCGGCCAGCTTGCGCATGGTCAGCGCCTCGACGCCTCCCGCCGCGATCAGGCGGCGCGCCGCCTCGAGGATGCGCTGGCGCCGGGCTTCGATGTTGAGGTCGCGGAGAGACATGCCGCCCCCGGATCACGGGAAACTTGGAACGTCGTTCAAAGTTGTAACACCGTACCAACCTTCTTGTCCACAGAAATCGCCGGACCGCTGGGAGACGCGAGGAAGAGCCCCTGGGTCCAGACCCGGGGCTGGGGGCCCGGTTCCGGGGTTGGGCTGGCTCGGCGGCGGGCCTGGTGGGCGGCCGGTCTCAGGCGGCCCGCGCCGGTGCGTCGCCGTCGCGCCGCTCGTAGTACTCGTCGAAGCGCGGCGCGCGCATCGAATCCAGGTAGCGCTGGGGCGACCAGGGGTAGAGGTTCGGCAGACCCGACTTGTCGTAGTACCAGCTGGTGCAGCCGCCCGTGTACCAGACGGTGTTGCGGATCGCCTGCTTCATGGCCTGGTTGTAGTCACGGAACGCTTCTTCGCGCACTTCGAGGGAGGCGAGCTGCTCGTCGCGCATCCGGTCGAGCATTGCCACGACGTACTCGAGCTGATGCTCGGTGATCGTGATCAACGACAGGTTGCCGACCGGACCGGTGGGGCCCTCGAGCATCCAGAAGTTCGGGAAACCGGGCACGGCCACCGCGCGATGCGCCCGCGGCGCGCCGTCCCAGGTGGTCTCGAGGTCGCGACCGCCCTCCCCCGTCACGCGCGTCGGCAGGATGAACGAGGTGTGGTCGAACCCGGTCGCGAGCACGAGCACGTCGAGCTCGTGGAGCACCCCGTCGGCGGTCTCCACGCCCTCGGGCACGACCCGCGCGATCGGTTCGGTCACCAACTCGGCGTGGGGCTGCGAGATCGCGGGGTAGAACGTGGAACAGAAGATCAGCCGCTTGCAAGCCGCCTGGTAGTCGGGCGTCAAGCGCTCGCGCAGCTCGGCGTCGGGGACGTTGTCGGCGAGGTTCTGGAGACTCGCTTCGCTGAGCGCCTGCTGCTGCTCGGCATCGCCGACCGTCGCCTCGGAGAAGGTCCGCATCATGCGGTCCTTGTAGAAGTCGTAGCCGTAGCGCTGGAGCGACGGGAAGCGTCGCAAGAGCGCCTTCGTCACCGAGCGGTACTCCACCTGGGGCAGCGGCACCATCCATTGGGGCGTACGTTGGAAGACGCGCATCTGCGCCACCTGGTCTGTGATCGCACCGACGATCTGGCACGCGGTCGAGCCGGTGCCGACCACGCCGACGCGCTTTCCCTCGAGTTCGACCGAGTGGTCCCAACGCGCCGAGTGGAAGGCCGCTCCCGCGAAGCGCTCGAGCCCCTCGAACTCGGGCAGGACCGGTCGGTGCAGGATCCCGGTCGCCGAGATCACGACGTCGAAGCGCAGCGTTTCGCCCGCCCCGGTGGTGAGCTCCCACTCGGGCGCGTCGTAGCGCAGCGCGGCCACGGGCGTGTCGAACCGGATGTGGCGTTCGACGTCGAACTCGCGTGCCACCCGCTCCATGTAGGCCTGGATCTCGGGCCCGTAGGAATAGCGATGGGTCCATTCGGGATTCAGCGCGAACGAGAACGAATACCAGCGCGATGGGACGTCGCAGGAGAGCCCGGGGTAGGTGTTCTCGCGCCAGGTCCCACCGACGCGATCCGCTTTCTCGAAGACCGTGACGTCCGTGTAGCTGGCGCGACGCAGGTGCACGACCGCCGCGATCCCGGACATGCCCGCCCCGATGATCGCGACCCGGGGCGTGCGCCCCTCGGATGCCCAGCCTGCCATCGCCCTGCCTCCCTGGCCTGGGCCCGATGACCCGCCGTGCTCCAGAGTACACCGCCGCCCGGGCCCAAGGCGCGCCGCAGCTGCGGAAAACCCTGACGACACGCGGCTCAACCCGGCGCTTCTGCTGGCCGATGAAGAGTCCACCAAGGGAGGAACCGCCCGCTTGGGACGCGTACGCCGCTGGCTCAATCCGAACCAGCTCCGACTCCAGACCAATCGCCTGCTGCGGCGCTGGGACCTCGGCCTCTACCGACCCTCCTGGGTGGAGTCCCAGCTGCCGGAGCAGTACACCCACGGCGACGCCGCCCTGCCCGAGGGCGCGGAAGCGGCGTTGCGCACCGACCACCCGCGTCTCGCCGAGCTGCGCGCCCGCTACTCCGGGCATTGCGCCGCCGCCGTGTCGGCCTGGAGCGACCTGCGACTGGAAGGCCAGATCGACCTTCGCCGCTTCCGCGGCGACAGCCAGTACCTCTACCAGGCACGCGGCACCTCCGACGCCGCCTACGCGCTGTCGACCCACTACGCCTTGCGCCACGGTCGGCTCGGCGTACTGGACCGGCTCGACGAGGACGGGCTCTTCGGTGCACTGCTCCACGACGTCGACGGTCGCGCCATCAGCCGCGATCGACTCGATGCGGCCCTCGAGATCGAGGCGCTGGCGGAATGGCTCGGTGCGGACGCGCTCGCAAAGGGACGCGTCCTCGACATCGGCGCCGGGTACGGACGACTCGTCCATCGCCTGGCGCAGTGGGCCCCCGACGGCGAACGCGTCGCGACCGACGCGGTGCCCACCTCGACCTTTCTGTGCGAGTACTACCTCGGGTTCCGCGCCTGCCCAGGCACCCAGGTCATAGCTCTCCACGAGATCGAGAACGCGCTGAGCACACGCCGCTTCGACCTGGCCACCAACGTCCACAGCTTTGGCGAAGCGCCGCTCGCCAGCGTGCGCTGGTGGATCGAGCGGCTCGCCGCCGCCGACGTCCCCCGGCTCTTCCTCGTGCATGTCGAACCCGAGCTCTTCGCCCTGGAAGACGACCTCACGCGGGCGCCGCTGGCGCCGGTCCTCGAGACGCTCGGCTACCGCGCCGTCGACGTCCAGCCGAAGTACGCCCACTCGGACGCCGTCCAGCGACTCGGCGTCTTCCCGGCCTGGTACCACTGCTACGAGCGCGGCTAGCCCGCGCCGAGCAGGTGACCCGCTACCTTCCGCGGTGTGACCCTCGAAGACTCCCTGCGACGCGTCTGCGCGGCCTCGGCCGGTGAAGCGCGCGCCCTGCCCTTCGCCGCCTACACCGACCCGGACCTCCATGCCCGCGAGCGCGAACGGATCTTCGCCCGCGAGTGGATCGCCCTCGGCTCGGCCGCCGCGCTTTCCGAACCCGGCGACACCCTCACCGTCACGCTCGGAAACGAGCCCGTCATCGTCGTGCGCGGCGAGGACGGCGAGCTCCGCGCGCTCTCGAACGTCTGCCGCCACCGCGGGACCCCGCTGCTCGACGAAGGGATCGGCCACGCGTCCAGCCTCGTGTGTCCCTATCACGCCTGGGGCTACGGCCTCGATGGCCGACTCAAGGGCGTCCCACACCCCGGCGACGTCGTGGTCGACAAGGCGGCCCACGCGCTTCCGAGCTATCGCGTCGAAACCTGGGCCGGCGTCGTCTTCGTGAATCTCGATCCCCAGGCACCGCCCCTCGCCGAACGCGTCGCTGGGATCGATGCGCGGCTGTCGCGCTATGCGCTGGATCGGTTCACCCATCCAACGCGCATCTCGCTGCATGCCTGGGACGCGAACTGGAAACTCGCGGTCGAGAACGGCATCGAGAGCTACCACCTGTTCCGCGTGCATCCCGAGACCCTCGAGCCCTACACGCCGACACGCGGTGCGTTCTATCTGGAGGGCTCGGCCGAAGCGACCCTCACAGCGGGCACGACCAAGCTCGCGCGCGCCGCGCATCCGGGCGACTCGGAAGGACTCGGCGCCTGGGAACGCGAGCACTACGTACTCGTCTCGCTTCCCCCCTCCTTCGTCGGCATCCTGACCGCCGACTCCTGGGGCTGGATCTCGGTGCTCCCGAGTGGGCCCGAGCAGTGCACGGTGCTGGGCGCCGGGCTCTCGCCGGTCGCGACGGAGGAAGGTGCCGGCTCCGAGTTCTTCGAAGCCTTCCTCGCGGAAGACCAGGCCATCTGCGAGCGCAACCAGCGCGGCATGCGCTCGGCACAGGAGGGCGGACAGCTCGTCGAGCTCGAGCGCGTCGTCGTCGACTTCCACCAGTACCTCGGGAACCGTTTGTTCGGTACGCCGACCGATCCCCCGTTCTCAGTCGAACGGGACTCGGCGGAACCGGACGCTTCGCCCCCACAGGCAACGCCCAAGACCGCCGCGTCCGCTCCAGCGTCGGTCGACGTCGCGCCGAAGCGACGCTCCCTCGCGAAGCCCTGGAGCATCGCCACCCTCTGCGTCCTGGTGGCGACCACGCTCGCGGGCTGGAGCTGGCCGTGGGGTCTGCTCTTCCTCTTCTGGACGCTTCGCTCGCTGCGCGACGGGATCACGCAGCTGGTCGAACCCGTCGCGCGCGCCGAGAACCCGGCGCTCTTCTGGAGCATCAACGCGGTGTGGGCCCTGGGCTCCATGGCACTCATCGCCTTCGACCTGTGGCGCTGGCTCGGTCCCGCAGGGCCGGTCTAGTCGACGCACAGGGCCTCGCGCCGAGTCCACCCTCGGCGTAGCCTTGGCCGAACGGAGGTCTCCCATGCCCCTCGACATCACGCCGACCGGTCAGGCCTGCGGCGCCCACGTCCGCGGGATCGATCTGACGCAGCCGCTCTCGGACAGCGACGTCGAGGAGATTCGCACGGCGTGGCTCGAGCACCTCGTGCTCGTGTTTCCGAACCAACCCATGAGCAACGGAGATCTCGAGCGCTTCACGCGCTACTTCGGTCCCTTCGGCGACGATCCCTTCTTCGGCTCGATTCCCGGCCACCCCCATATCGCCGCGATCCAACGCGATGCCGGCGAGACCACCCCGCTCTTCGCCGAGAGCTGGCACACGGACTGGAGCTTCCAGGAACACCCGCCCCAGGGCACCTGCCTGTTCGGGATCACGATCCCGCCCCAGGGTGGGAACACCCGCTTCGCGAATCAGTATCTGGCCTACGAGCAGATGCCCGCTTTACTGCGCAGCCGCCTCGAGGGAAAACAGGCGATCCACTCGGCGCGCATCCCCTACGGACCCGACGGGATGTACGGCCGGACCGATCGTGACTCGGGACGCAGCATGGACATCCGCGTGTCCGAGGCCGCGCTGGCCGAGCAGCGGCACCCGATCCTGCGCGTCCATCCCGAGACGGGACGCAAGGGCGTGTTCGGCTCCCTCGGCTACATCGTGGGAATCGACGGGATGGCGACCGAGGAGGCCCTGCCCCTGGTCAAAGAACTCTACGATTGGCAGAGCCGAGCCGAGTTCATCTACGACCACGCCTGGGAAGCGAACATGCTCGTGCTCTGGGACAACCGCAGCGTGTTGCACCAGGCCACGGGCGGCTACGACGGTCACGCCCGCTTGCTGCACCGGACGACGATTGGATCGGCCTAGCGGCCGAGCGCGGGCCGCGGCGGGATCGGCGCACGAACCTCGAGGACCCGGTACAGCTCGGGCGCCGACGGGCCCAAGCTGAACGGCACCGGACCCCACACGCTGGAGTAGAAGCCGGCCCCGCCCCCCATCAGGCTCCAAGGGCTGGTCCTGCCGGCATCGCGCACCTCGAGCTCGATCGCCTTCGACGGATCGAGCTGGGTCAGGTGGACGTTGTTGCGCGGCATGATCACGATGTCGCCGGGCACCAGCCGGTCGCGATGCACGTCGTAGGCGCGCCCGCCCGCGCTTTCGAAGTAGTACTGGAAGCCCCAGTGGCCCTGGAAGAACACCCGCTGGGCGCCCGCCCCGTAGTCGTGCGCCAGCTGTCGCGCCATGCGCATGGCACCCGTCGCCCAGTCGCGGTCGGCGTGGGCGACGCTGAGGGAGAGCGCCGCGCCGAGCGCCAGCAGCGGGGCGGCGCGTACGAGCGATAGGGGCGAACCCGCGCGCGCCTCCCACGCGCGCACGCCGCCCAGGGCCGCTGCAGGTACCAGGGGCAGGACTGCACGCGCGTTCGCGCTCCAGTTGAAGAACGCCACGAACGCGAAAACCCCCGCGCCCCACAGGACCAGGAGTGCGTGATCGGGATCGCGTGCGGCGCGACGCGCTCCGGCGACGCCGAGGGCCACGAGACAAGCCCCCGCCCAGGCGAAGATCACGACGTGAACGAGCACCCAGCCGCGCGTCGTGGCTACATCGATCTCATAGGGAAGCGGACTCCAGGCGACGACGGCTCCGACCAACGCGAGGAGCGCGAGCGCCCCCAAGACCCGACCGCGCGGGTCACTGGCCCCGCCCGTCAGGAGCGGCAGCGGAAACGCGCAACCTCCGATGAACGCCAGAGCGACGATCGCGTCGTTCCACCACGGTTGCCCCAAGTACTGCCGAACGCCGGTGGCATAGCCCGGAACCTGGCTCAACAACCCATGACCGTAGAGCCCATGGGCCGCCGCCTCGAAGCCGACGAGCACCGACACGGGCAGCGCGAAGACCGCCCACACCCGGGGCGCGCGCACGCCGCGCAGTGCCGTGTAGGCGGCGAGGAGTGGCAGCAGGGCCACGGCGAAGTACTTCGTCAGCGCCGCCACCCCGATGAGCGACCCGCCAACCACCAGCCAGCGCGTGGAGCCGCGGTCGAGCCCCCGCACCCAGCACGCGATCGCCCCGCACCAGCAGGCGAGCATCGGCAGGTCGCTCATCAGCGTCGTCGCGGAGACGAAGAACGCGGGCGTGGTCGCCACCAGGGCGGTCGCCACGCCGGGTGAGCGCGTGAAGCGCTCGGCCAGGAGGTAGACACCGAGGAGTGCGCCGAGGGCCCAGACGAGCGCCACGCCGTGCTGGGCCGCGATGCTCGGACCGAACACGCTCCGCACGCTGGCCTGGGCATAGCTGACACCGGGAGGGTTCTGCTGAATGGCGTGCACGGGATCGCGGGTGCCGTGCCAGTTGAGCTCGAACCCGTAGGGATCCGTCGGGTGGGTCTGGATCCGCTCGGCCACCCAGAGGTAGACGGGATCGTCGACGTGCACGGGCTTGTCGAGGAACGCGAGCAACCCGAGGGCGACGACGCCGCACAGGAGCCCCAGCTCCTTGCGTCGGCGCGCCGCGGTGGCGGGCGCCGGCGGCGCTGCGTCCGACGCGACATCCACGCCGGTCAGCGTACCCGACGAATCCGGCCCAGGGGGCGAAAGCGCTGGGGTTACCCCTGCGCGAGCTCCTGCTTGCGGCGCCGACGAAACGCGTGGAGCAACGGCTCCGTGTAGCCCGATGGCTGCGTGGCGCCGTCGAAGACCAGGGCCCGGGCGGCCTCGAACGCAAGACCGTCGAAGCCCGGCGCCATCGCCACGTACTCCGGATCGTCCGCGTTCTGACGGTCGACCACCTCGGCCATCCGCCGGAACGCGTCCTCGACCTCGTCGCGCGAGATCACGCCGTGCGCCAACCAGTTCGCGAGGTGCTGGGACGAGATCCGGCAGGTCGCCCGGTCCTCCATGAGCCCGACGTCGTTTCGATCGGGCACCTTCGAACAGCCGACGCCCTGGTCGATCCAGCGGACCACGTAGCCGAGGATGCCCTGCACGTTGTTCTCGATCTCGAAGCGTCGATCGGACGCGGACCCGCCCTTGGGATCGCCGAGGGGAAGCTGCAGGAGGGTCGCGGGATCGGGCGGCGCAGCGTCACGAAGCGCACGCTGGCGCGCGAAGGCGTCCACCTCGTGGTAGTGGACGGCGTGGAGCGTCGCGGCGCTCGGCGACGGAACCCACGCACAGGTCGCGCCCGCTTCCGGATGAGCGCGCTTCTGCTCCAGCATCTCGGCCATACGATCGGGCATCGCCCACATGCCCTTGCCGATCTGGGCGCGCCCACCGAGGCCACAGTCGAGCCCCGTGCGCACGTTTCCGGCTTCGTAGGCCGCGATCCACGGCGTGCGCTTCATCGCCGCCTTCGGAACCGCGGGGCCGGCATGGAACGAGGTGTGGATCTCGTCGCCGGTGCGGTCGAGGAAGCCCGTGTTGATGAACGCGACCCGGTCGCGCGCCTCGGCGATGCAGGCAGCCAGGTTGACGCTCGTGCGCCGCTCCTCGTCCATGATGCCGAGCTTGATCGTCTGCGCCGGAAGCTCGAGGGCCGCTTCCACGAAAGCCATCAGCTCGCAGGCAAAGCGCACCTCGGCGGGGCCGTGGAGCTTCGGCTTCACCACGTAGATCGAGCCGGCGCGCGAGTTGCCTCGCTCGGCGCTCTTACGCAGCAGGTCGTGCTTCGCGGCAAGGGCCGTACAGAGCGCGTCCAACAGCCCCTCGAACACCTCGTTCCCCACCGCATCCAGGACGGCAGGCGTCGTCATCAAGAGACCGACGTTGCGCACGAGCAGCAGCGAGCGACCCGAGAGGCGTTCTTCCCCACCGCCGGGGGTGCGGTAGCGACGGTCCTGCGCCAGACGGCGCGTGACCGCCTCCCCGTTCTTCACGAAGGACTCGGCCAGGTCTCCCCGCATCAACCCGAGCCAGTGGCGGTAGACCTGGGTCTTGTCCTCCCCGTCCACGGCCGCGACCGAGTCCTCACAATCCATGATCGTGGTCACCGCGCTCTCGAGCTCGACGTCGGCCACGCCAGCCCGATCGCGCGCGCCCACCGGATCGTCCCGGTCGATGCGGAGCTCGATCCCGAGACCGTGGTGACGGAAGAGCAGCCGCTGCGCCCCCGATCCGTCGACACGTGCGCCGACGAAGGCCTTGGGGTTCGCCAGTGCCCGCACGTGCCCCGCCGCACCCTGCATCTGCAAGTGCCCGTCTTCCCCGACGGCGTACGCAACGAGGTCGTGGTGGGAGCCCTCGGAGAGAGGCAGGCTGCGATCCAGGAAGTCGCGGGTCCAGGCGACCACCCGGTCTCCGCGCGCCGGGTCATAGGGCCCGGGCGGCGGCGAGTCACCGAGCGCGTCGGTCCCGTAGAGCGCGTCGTAGAGGGACCCCCAGCGCGCATTGGCGGCGTTCAACGCGTAGCGCGCGTTGCTCACGGGAACGACGAGCTGGGGCCCGGGGGTCGTGGCGATCTCGGGATCGATCCCCGTGAGCTCCACCGCGAAGGGCGCCGGGAGCGGCTCGAGATAGCCGATCTCCCGCAGGAACCCGGCGTAGGCCTCGGGCTCGATCGGACCCGGCCGCTCCCGGTGCCAGGCGTCGATCGCATCCTGCAGGCGCTGCCGTTCGTCGAGCAGCGCCTGGTTGCGCGGCGTGAACGCGCGCACCAGCTCGGACAGCTTTGCCCAGAAGGTCGCGGGATCGACCTCGCTCCCGGGCAGCGCCTCCTTCTCGAGGAAGGCGTGCAGCCGCGGGTCGACCTGGAGATCGAGCACGCGGACGAGACCATCGCGTTCCGACACCGGGCGCCCTCCCCTAGCTCGCGTCGCCGGACAGCAGTCGACCGATCACGCCCGTGACGTCGTAGCGCTCGTCCTCTTCACGGTACGGCGCCTGCGCGTCGAAGGCCTCGCGGATCTGGTTCCAGCGCGCCTCGGCGTAACGTCGCGCCTGGGAGTGGGTGACGATGATCGGCGCGCCGGCCTCCACCCCGTCTACGATGCGTGCGCCGATCGGCCCGGCCTCCATGCCGTGGGCCTGCACCTTTCCGGAGAACGCGTCGGCGTCACCGGCGCCGCCGAAGCGATCCGGTCGGTGCCGGGTCGCGTTCCACAGCCCGGTATCGACCATCCCCGGGCACGCGAGGCTCACACCCACATGGTCGGGGAGTTCGCCGCGCAGTACATCGCTGAGCCCGAGCAACGCCGCCTTCGAGGCGGAATAGAAGCCCATCCCGACATGAGCCAGGCCGAGGCTGTGCTCCGAGCCGGTGTTGCAGATCCAGGCCGGCTCGCCCTGCGCGACGAAGTGCTTGCCGAAGACGGCGCAGCCCTTCCAGACACCGACGAGATTCACCTCGAGGATCCAGCGCAGGTCGTCGGCCGAGCCTTCGAGCAGTGGGGACGGTGCGCCGACGCCGGCGTTGTTGAAGAGCAGGTTCACCCGCGGCAGCTCGGACGCGGCGGCTTCGGCCAGCGCCTCGATCGCGCCCGACTCGGTCACGTCGCAGGCGTGGCCGGTCGCCGTGACGCCGAGGGCGGCGACCTCCTTCGCGACCTGGGTCGCTGCCGCGCCGTCGATGTCCGCCACGGCCACCGCGCAACCGCGGCGACCCAGCTCGAGGGCGATCGCGCGCCCGATGCCCGAGGCACCGCCGGTGACGACGGCGCCTCCCCCTTGCACGTTCATCGAGATTCCTTTCCCGGTTCGGTCGCTGCCTCGATTCCGAACTCGCGCAGGATCTCCGCGCGATGCTCGTCGAGGGTGGGCGGGCGCCGATGGATGCCCGCCTTGGTCTCCGTGAAATGGATCGGCGTCCCCGGGAGCTGCACGGACGGGTTGTCCCCGGGCAGCTCGACCTCGGGCAGCATGTCGCGTGCGGCCACGTGGGGGTCGGCGAAGATGTCCTCGGCGGTCTGCACCGGACCGATCGGGACTTCGCCGCCGAGCAGCTCCACGATCTCCTGCCGCGTGCGCGCCTGGGTGAACTCGGTAACCACACCGATGGTGAAATCGCGATGCTTCGCGCGGCGCAGCACGTCCGAGGTTCGCTCGTCGGTGACGAGGTCCTCGCGGCCCATCACCCGACACAGCTTCTCCCAATGCACGGGACCGGGCGCCGCGATCGAGATCGCGCCGTCCTTCGCGGGAAAGACGTCGAAGGGGCAGAGCATCGGGTGTCCGGAACCGCGCGGCGTGACGACCTTCTTGTCGTAGCTGTAGTTCCAGACGATCAGCTCCGAGAGCGCCAGGATCGAGTCGTACATGCCGACGTCGACGAACTGTCCCTTCCCGGTGCTCCTTGCCGCGTGCACTGCCGAGACGAGGCCCAGGGCCATGAGGGTCCCGGGGTAGATGTCCCCGATGCTGGTCCCGCCCGGCATCCCGTGTCCGCCGGCGGGCCCGTTGATGGCGGCGAATCCGCCCATCGACTGGGCGACCACGTCGAAGGCCGGCCAATGGGCGTAGGGGCTCTCGCCCGTGCGCGGATCGCCGAAGCCGCGGATCGCCGCGTAGACGAGGCGCGGGTTGCGCTCCTTGAGGACGTCGTAGCCGACGCCCAGCTTGTCCATCACGCCGACCCGCGCGTTCTCGACCACGGCGTCGGCCTGCTCGGCCATGCGCAGGAAGAGCTCCCGATCTTCCGCCTGCTTCAGGTCGAGTTCGATGCTGCGCTTGCTGCGATTGATGCTCGCGAAGTAGCCACCGTAGTCGCAGCCCTCTCCGTCGGGCGGTCGCGGTGGCAGACCGCGGCTCATGTCGCCGCCGCGCGGCTCCACCTTGATGACGTCCGCCCCCAGGTCGCCCAGGAGCGCGGTCCCGAACGGTCCCGCCAGCGCCTGGGAGAGATCGAGGATGCGGATGTCCGAGAGCGGTCCCGTGCGTTGCTGTTCCATGCGATGCGTCGCCTCCCGGTCTTCGTCCAATCCAGGGTGGTCGGTCGGTGATCAGTGCGAAGGAGTCGTCGTCGTCAGCAGGTCCGCAGTCCGCGCCTGCCCTTCGAGGGAGCGGACGCCGTCGCGCAGCGCACCGCTCGCGGCTTCTCCGATCGCGGGCACCGAGAGGCGCTCGAACTTGGCGGAGAGCCGCTCGCCCTGCCGCGCGAGGTCACGCTCGGGGCGGCCCGAGTCGAAGGCCTCTTCGAGGACGCCACTCGCGTGACGCACGGAGACGTGGGCGTGGGTCGCGGCGGGCGTGCTCTCGTCCCCGATCACCGTCACGCGATCGCGCATCGCCACCACCACCGGGTCCGACATCGTCGCTTCGCAGAAGGTCTCCGGGGCCTCGGTGGCCCGGCCCAGGGCAGCGAGCGCCGCCGTGACCCGGAGGCTGAACTTCCCCTCGAGCCCAGTCGTCGGCTCGGGGATGTGACACACCCCGAACAGCCCCGGATGCACACGCACCTCGATCGCCTCGATCTTCTCCGGGTCGAGACCGGCTTCCGCTCGAAAGCGCCCGATCGTCTCGATCGTCGAGTGGGTCAGGTAGCAGGCCGCGTGGTACTTGAAGAGGGTGTCCGGCGTGTGGAAGCGATCCGTCTCGGCCGCGAGGGCCTCCAGCGTCGGCGTCTGGCCGGCATGGGTCGCATGGAAGCCCTGGGGCACCTCAAGAATCGAGGGGTTCGCGGTGAACCCGCCGCGCGCGAGACTCGCCGCCACGAAACCCGCGGAAGCGGCGCGCCCGGCATGCAGCGGCTTCGCCATCGTGCCGAAGCCCGACTTCAACCCCGCCGCCTGGGTCCCGGCGAGGCCGAGCGCATGGCGCCAGCCCGTTTCGTCGAGGCCGAAGAGATGAGCGCAGGCTGCGGCCGCGCCGAAGGTGCCGACCGTGCCCGTGTTGTGGAAGCCGGCTGCGTAGTGCCCGCCGCCGAGCAGGCGCCCGATGCGGGCCTGCACTTCGAAGCCCGCCACCAGCGCGGTCAGGAAGTCGCGACCCGACGCGCCGGTCACCTCGGCCGCGGCGAACACGGCGGGCAGCACGGCGACCGACGGGTGGCCGCCCATGGCGGCGGCCGTGTCGTCATAGTCGAGGGCATGCCCGGCCGCGCCGTTGAAGAGCGCCGCGGTGGCCGCCGTCGCGCGCGCGGACCGACCGATCAGGGTCGCCTGGGCGGACGCTTCGGGTGTCGCGACTTCGCGTACGACGATCTCGCTGAGTTCCTCCCGCGCGCCCGCGAGGGCGCAACCCAGGAAGTCGAGCACGCAGTGTCGCGCCACGTCGCGCGCCGCTTCGGGAATCGTCTCGTAGGAGAGCGCGCGCCCATAGCGGGCCAGCGCCTCGGTCACCGGAGCCGGGGTCTCGCTCATCGGTTTCTCCTTTGGGGATCCACCCCCAGATTTCGGGAATCCGCACCGAGTCTTCGGGATTCCGTACCCAGATGCGCGCGCAGCGAGTCCTTCACGCTCGCCGCGACGGCTTCGAGGTCGAAAGCGCCGGGGTCGGCCATCCACTGGAAAGCGACACCCCGCAGCATCCCGACGAAGAGTGCCGCCTCGGCGTCCGGATCGAGGTCCGAGCGGACTTCCCCCCGCTCGATGCCCTCGGTGATCGAGCGGCGAGCGCTGGCGCGAAAGCCATTGTTGAGGTCGGAGAAGACTTCGTTGATCTCGGAGACGGGTCCGAGCGACTCGCCCATCAGCACGTAGAGCGTCCGCATGCGGTCTTCCCGCAGCACCAGCTCCTTCAGGTAGGTGTCCGCCGTGGCGCAGAGCGCCTCGATGCCCACGCGGTCGTCGACCGCCGCCACCAACTGATCGCTGTAGAAGCGGCCCGTAAAGCGATCGACGAGATCCCGCAACAGGCCTTCCTTCGACCCGAAGTGGTGGCTCACGAGTCCGCCGGTGTAGCCGGCCTCCTTCCCCACCTGGGCGAGCGTCGTCTTCGTGTAGCCCTGACGCGCGATCAGACGACCCGCCGCCCGCACCATGCGGCGCGCGGCCGTCGCCGTACGCTCGGCCTGGGAACGACGTTCGCGGGGCGCCGGTGCGCTCACCTGCGCACCTTTTCGAGCACCGGCCGCAGCGCGGCCAGAAAACGCTCCGGGTCTTCGCACATCGGGAAATGACCCAGACCGGCCATCGTGGCGTAGGTCGCGCCCGGGATCTGCTGGGCCGTCGCTTCGCTCGCCGAAGGAGTGGCCGTCCAATCGAACTCCCCGGTCAGCATATGCACGGCGCACTGGCCCGTGTCGATCCCGGCAAGCTCTTCGGGCGACATGTGGTGGTCGACGCTGTAGTAGTAGAGGTCGCCCTTGAAGACCGGCGGCGCCCCCTGGCTGTAGACCCACTCGGTCTCGCGGCGGTAGGCCTCTGGCGCCGTCGACGCGGTCAGGCCATACATCATGCTCGCCTTGAACGCGTTCGACACGCGCGGGTGATTCATGATGTCGAGGTAACCGCCGGGCGTGGCCGCAGACGCCTCGAGGCCGATCACCGCGCGAAACGCGTCCGGATGATTCGACGCGAGGTCGAGCGCGAGGTGCCCTCCGATCGAGCTCCCGATGTAGACCGGGCGTTCGAGTCCGAGGGCGCGCGAGAGCGCCAGGGGCACCGACATCAAGAAGTCCTTGGTGAGCTTGTACTCCTCGCTCCACCACGCCTGGGACGTCGGCGGCAGCGACTTGCCGTGATACGGCAGGTCGTAGGCGATGACGCGGAAGTCGCGGGTGATCTCGTCCGACTCGAGCAGGTGACGCCACTGACTCCCGTGGGCGCCGGCGGTGTGCTGACAGAGCAGCGGTACGCCTTCCCCGGCTTCTTCGAAGTACACGCGGTGTTCGACGCCCGCCAGCTCGAGATGGACGTAGCGGCCAACGATCGCATCCAGGCTCATCCCGACTCCTCCTCGTGTCGCAGAGCCGACATCAATTGGACGAGACGTCGCAGCGCCGGGTAGTAGGCGGCGTACGCCAGCGGATCCTCGGGGAGACGCACGTCGTGGTGGATCTGGGCCCCGAAGAGATCCTGGTAGAAGGGACGCGGTTCACGTGCGAGCAGCCCTTCCCAGTCCGACTCGGGCGCCGAGACGAACAGATCGCATGCGCTCTCCGCCCCAGCCGTGTCGATGTCGACCAGGCGACCCTCTTCGAAGCGCAGCAGGCGCGAGGCATCGCCCGTGTCGAGGCGCAGGCGCGCGGTCCAATGGCGGCTGGCGACCTGGAACTCCGGGTCCCGGTTCACCCGCTCGGGAAGCTGTTGCCAATCCAGCATGGGGGCCTCCTGTGGGTGGCTGGGATCTTCTCAGAAATTTATTGGTTCATCAATCAATTTCTGATACAAAGGCGCTGGAAGGAGCCCTCCCCATGGCCGACCCGGACTTCTCGACCTTTCCCCTGCGCAAAAAGGGCAACCAATACCAGGACTTCGAGAAGGGCCAGCAGATCCCCCACCACTGGGGGCGCACCCTCTCGGAGGCGGACGGGCTGCTCTTCTCCACCCAGACGCTGCGCTTCAACCCCCTCTACTTCAACCGGGAGTACGCCCAGGCGCTGGGCCACCCGGGCCCGGTGATGGACCCGCTCCTGGTGCTCTGCACGGTCGTCGGCCTCTCGGTGGAAGACCTCTCCGAGGCCGGCGGGCCATTCCTCGGCATCCACCAGATCGAGTTCCACACGCCGGTGTATGCGCAGGACACGCTGACCGCCCACAGCGAAGTCGTGTCGAAGCGCGAGTCGGAGAAGCGCCCGACGATGGGCATCGTCACCTGGCGCACCGAGGCCCGAAACCAACGCGACGAGGTGGTGGTGAGTTACGAGCGCACCAACCTGGTCGCCAAGCGGCGAGAGGAGACGTCGTGAGCGCGTCCCACCCCTTCCTCACCGAGAAACGACTCGAGATCCAGGCGCGGGCCCGACGCTTCGCGCAGGAAGAAGTCCTCCCCGTCGCCAACGAGCTCGACCCGCAACAGCGGGACATCCCGCAAGAACTCTTGAAGCGCATGGGCGAGCTCGGCTACTTCGGGATCACCATCTCGCAGGAGTACGGCGGGATGGGGAAAGGCGTCTTCGAGTACGCCCTGATCGCCGAAGAACTCGCCCGCGCCTGGATGAGCGTGGCGAGCATCATCGCACGCGCCCAGGGCATGGGCACCCAGGTGGCCGACCCGGAGCGCCGCGACGAGCTCCTGCGACGCAGCGCCCGGGGCGAATGGATCGGCGCCGCCGCACTCTCGGAACCCAACGTCGGCTCGGACCTCGCGGGCGTCGAGTGCTGGGCCGAGCGCGAAGGCGACGAATACGTCATCACGGGCGAGAAGCGCTGGTGCGGCAACGCACTCGGTTCCCACTTCATCCAGCTGCTCGCGCGCACCGAGCACCCGGCCCCGGGCGAGCACCGCGCGAAGGGCATCCAGAGCTTCATCCTCGAGAAGCCGCCGGGCGAGTTCCCGCGCGGCATGACCGGCGAGCCGATCCCCAAGATCGGCTACCACGGCATCACCAGCTACGCCTTGCATCTCGACGGCGTGCGGGTCCCAGCCGGAAACCGCATCGGCGCCCGCAGCGCGAGCCAGGCACGCAAGGGCGCCGGCGGCGCGTTCAACGCCACGATGCAGGGCCTCGCCGTGGCACGCATCCACACCGCCGCGCGCGCGATCGGCCTCTCGCGCGGCTCGCTGGAAGACGCCCTCGCCTACGCCCAGGAGCGCGAGCAGTTCGGCAAGCCGATCGCGTCGTTCCAGGCGCTGCGCTTCAAGCTGGCCGACATGGCCACCGAGATCGAGGCCGCACGGTCGCTGATGTACCTCGTGGCCGACCAGGTCGACCGAGGCCTGCCCGTCGAGAAGGAAGCCGCGATGGTGAAGCTCTTCGCCACCGAGATGGCCGAGCGCGTCACGTCGGCGGGTCTCCAGGTGCACGGCGGCAACGGCTACACCACCGAGCGCGCGGTCGAGCGCTACTGGAGAGACGCGCGCCTCACGACCATCTTCGAGGGAACCTCGGAGATCCAGCGCAAGATCATCTCGGACCAGCTGCTGCGCAAGCCGCGCGGAGAGTGAGCGATGACCACCCCCCTGCCCGCCCCGACCGGCGACGACAACTACTTCGAGGACTTTCAGGCCGGTGACCGCATGCGCCACGCGCGCGGCTGCACCGTCGACGAAGTCGAGAACCAGATGCTCACGAAGCTCGTGATGAACACGGCCGATGGGCATTTCAACGAGCAGAAGATGGCCGCCCTGCCCTTCGGCCAGCGGCTGGTCTTCGGGCTCATCACCGGCTCCCTCGTCATCGGGCTCGCGACCCAGGACACGGGAGAGAACGCCCTTGCCGAGCTGCGCCTCGACGGCCTGCGCTTTCGCGCCCCCGTCTTCCACGGTGACACGCTCACCGCCTACACCGAAGTCCTCGAGACGCGCGACGCCGACCGCGACGACGCGGGCATCGTCCGCTTCAAGCACTGGGGCCTGAAGCAGGACGACACCGTCGTCTTCGAAGGCGAACGCGAGGTCTTGATCAAACGCCGCTCCCACTGGGTGACGGCCTGAACGCCCCGACAGGAGATCCGATGACCCAAGAGCGCCTGCGCCGATCCGAACTGGCCGTTCCGGCCGCCAACCCGAAGATGATCAAGAAGTCGGCGGCCAGTGCCGCCGACCTCGTGTTCCTCGACCTCGAGGACGCCACCGCTCCCGCCCTCAAGGAAGAAGCGCGGAAGAACGTGGTCGACGGCCTGAAGACCCTCGATTGGGGTGACACCCTGCGCGCGGTCCGCGTCAACTCGGCCGACACGCGCTGGGCCACCGACGACGTCGTCGAGGTCGTCACCCAGGCCCACGAGCACCTCGATATCATCATCATCCCCAAGCCCTACGCCCCACGCGACATCTGGTTCTTCGAGACCCTCCTCGATCAGCTCGAGCAGAAGCTCGGCATCCCGCCGAAGATCCAGTTCGAAGCCCTGATCGAGGAGTCGAAGGCGCTCTCGTGCGTGGAGGAGATCGCCGCCTGCTCGCCCCGCCTCGAGGCCCTGATCCTCGGCTTCGGAGACCTCGCCGCGAGCCTCGGCTTTCGCACGGGTCATGCGAGCGGTGACGACGCGTACCCGGGCGATCCGTGGCACGCGGCCCGGAACCGGATGATCTCTGCCTGCCGCGCCAATGGTCTCGATCCGATCGACGGCCCCTTCGCGAACTTCACGAAGCCCGATGCCTACCGCCGCGAGGCGACCTGGGCGAGCACGCTCGGTGCCGTGGGCAAGTGGTGCATCCACCCGAGCCAGATCGAGATCGCGAACGAAGTCTTCGCCCCCACCGACAAGGAGATCGCCTTCGCCCAACAGCAGGTCGACGCCTACAAGGCGGCCACCGAGAGCGGCGAAGGCGCCGGCAGCACCGGCGGCATGTTGGTCGACGCCGCGTCGTTGCGACTCTTCCAGGCCGTGCTCGACCGCGCCAAACAGTGCGGCCGACTCTAGAGCGCCACGCGCGCACGAGGAATTTCCCATGAAGGAAACCTGGCAGCACTTCATCGACGGAGAATGGGTCGCCGGCAAGAGCGGCGAGATCCTCGATTCGAGCGATCCGGCCACCGGTGCCCACATCACGAAGATTGCGCGGGGCAACGCCGCCGACGTGGACCGCGCCGTGGCCTCGTCGAGAGCCGCAGCGTCCGAATGGCGGGCCATGCTGCCGATGGACCGGGCCCGCCTGATCACCGAGATCGGCCGGGCGATCCGCGCGAACACCGAACACCTCGCCGAACTGGAGAAGCTCGAAACGGGGAAACCGGCGTTCCAAGCGCCCCTCGAGGTGGAGTCCTCGGCGCGCTACTTCGAGTTCTTCGGCGGCCTCGTCCACACGCTCGAAGGCGAGACCCTCAACGTGGGCCCTCACCTCCATTCCTACACTCTCCGCGAGCCCTTCGGCGTGATCGGCGTGATCACGCCCTGGAATGCGCCCCTCACCCAGGCCGCACGCGCGATCGCCCCGGCCCTGGCCGCGGGCAATGTGGTCGTCTGCAAGCCCTCCGAGTTCACCTCGGCGAGCACGCTGGAGCTCGCCCGCATCGCCCACGAAGCGGGCCTGCCGAAGGGGGTGTTCAACGTGGTGACTGGGACCGGCCCCGAAGCGGGCGCCCCGATCGTCGAGCACGCCGAGGTGCGCAAGGTCGCCTTCACCGGCTCGCTGCGGGCGGGCAAGGAGATCGGACGGGTCGCGGCCGACCGGATCCTCCCCCTGACCCTCGAGCTCGGCGGCAAATCGCCGAACCTGGTCTTCGCCGACGCCGACATGTCCAAGGCCGTCCCGGGCGCCCTGCGCGGCTTCGTCGCGAACGCCGGCCAGATCTGCAGCGCGGGGACGCGGCTGCTGGTCGAGAAGAGCGTGCACGACGACTTCGTCGCCGCCCTCGTCACCGCCGCCGAGACGGTCAAGCCCGGCCAGATGATCGGGCCCCTGACGACCGAGGCTCAGTACGAGAAGGTGCAGGGCTACTTCGAGACGGCGAAGCAGGAGGGCGCGACCGCGGCGGTCGGCGGCAACCTGCCCGACGACCCCGCGCTCGCGGGCGGCTACTTCGTTCCGCCGACCGTGTACACCGGGGTCCGCAACGACATGCGCATCGCCCGCGAGGAGATCTTCGGGCCGGTGGCGTCGGTGATTCCGTTCGGTGACGAGGACGAAGCCATCGCCATCGCGAACGACTCGGACTACGGCCTCGCTGCCGGCCTGTGGACGCGCGACATCTCACGGGCCCACCGCGTCGCCGCCCGCCTCGAAGCCGGCCAGGTCTACGTGAACGACTGGATCGCCGGTTCGATCGAGCAGCCCTTCGGCGGGTACAAGCAGAGCGGGTACGGACGCGAGAAGGGCATCGAAGCCCTTCACCACTACACCCAACTCAAGTGCGTGACCATCACGCTCTAGGGAGGATCCCCCCATGACCCGATTCCAGGACCAGCGCGTGATCGTGACGGGTGCGGCTTCCGGATTTGGACGCGAGCTCGCGAAGGCGTTCGCCGAGGAAGGAGCGCGGGTGCTCGTCGCCGACCTCGACGAGGCCGGCGCGAAGGACGTGGCGGCGACCCTACCCGGCGCGATCGCTTGCGGTGTGGATGTGGCCGAGGACGCCCAGAACCAGGCCATGGCCCAGGCCGCGGTGGACGCCTGGGGCGGGATCGACGTGGTCTGCCCGAACGCGGGCGTCCCCCACCGCATGTCCGCGCTGATCGATCTCTCGGTGGAAGACTTCGACCGCATGTTCGCGATCAACGTCCGCAGCGTGTACCTGGCGGCGAAGCACTGCGTGCCCCACATGAGCGAGGGCGGCGCGATCGTCAGCACCGCTTCCATCGGCGGACGCCGTCCCCGCCCCGGCCTCACGGCGTACAACGCGTCGAAGGGGGCGGTGATCACCCTCACCCGCGGCCTCGCAACCGAGCTCGCCCCGAAGATCCGCGTGAACTGCGTCAACCCGGTGTCGGCGCCGACCGGTTTCGACAAGAACGCCGTGGGCATCGACACACTCCCCGATGCCCTCGAGGCCGACGTCGTGAAGGGAATCCCGATGGGACGCCGCGCGCTTCCGACGGACGTCTCGAGCGCGATCCTGTTCCTCGCCTCGAAGGAAGCCGGCTTCTTGACCGGCGTCTGCCTCGACATCGACGGCGGTCGCAGCATCCAATAGTCCGAGGCGGGTCTTCCTCTCGCTCGCCCCACCCTTTCCCCCAACGGAGGAATCGACCGATGGCATGGACGACCCAGGACATTCCCTCGCAGGAGGGCCGCGTCGCGGTCGTGACCGGCGCGAACGGCGGCCTCGGCTTCGAGACGGCACGGGCCCTCGGACGCGCGGGTGCCACCGTGGTGCTCGCGGCACGTCAGCCCGAGAAGACCGAGCGCGCCGAGGCGAACCTGCGCAACGAACTCCCCGACGCGCACTTCGAGGTCGTCCCGCTCGACCTCGGTTCCCTCGCCTCGGTGGAGGCCGCCGCGAAGGAGATCGCTGCCCGCCACGCGAGCGTCGATCTCTTGATCAACAACGCGGGGGTGATGGCCATCCCCGAGCGCAAGACGGCCGACGGTTTCGAGATGCAGTTCGGCGTCAACCACCTCGGCCACTACGCCCTCACGGCACGCCTGCTCCCGAATCTGCTCGCCGCCGACGCCGCACGCGTGGTCTCGGTGACGAGTACGGCGCACCACTTCGGCCGTGCCGTCGACCCGCAGAACCCCCATCTCGAGGGTCGCTACGGCGAATGGACCGCCTACGGCCAATCGAAGCTCGCGAACTTCCATTTCGCCCTGGGGCTCCAGCAGCGCTTCGCCGACGCCGGCGTCGCTGCAACGAGCCTGCTCGCCCACCCGGGTCTCTCGGACACGAATCTCCAGAGCCACAGCGTCTCCGAGACCGGAGGAGCCGCCATCTCGCGCTTCTTCCACTGGCTCGCGGGCAGCACGGGCATGGACGCGGCCACCGGCGCGCTTTCCCAGCTGCGCGCCGCGACCGACCCCACCGCCAAGGGCGGCGACTTCTACGGACCGCTCTTCGTGAACAACGGACCGCCCGTCGTGAAACCGATCTTCCGTCGCCTGGGCCTCCAATCCGCGATCGACGCCCTCTGGCAGGTGTCCGAGCGAGAGACCGGCCTGCGCCTCGAGATCCCGGGGGCGTCGCCGGCGTGAAGCTCGGGATGGCACTGCCGATCTTCGGCCTGGACGGCGGAGAGGTCGCGCCGCACCAATGGCGCGACGCCGCGCAGGAGATCGAGCGGCAGGGCTACGACTCGATCTGGGTCTTCGACGCCATCGGCCGCGGTTTTCCATTGCCCGACCCGTTGATGGCCCTGACCATGGCAGCCACCGTGACCGAGCGCGTCGAGCTCGGCACGGGCGTGCTCCAGACCGCGATTCGCAACGCGGCCGAGATCGCCCATCGCGTCCTCACCCTGGCGCGCGTCGCCGACGGACGCCTGCTCTTCGGCGTCGGGCCCGGTTCCACCGCCGACGACTTCGCGGCCTTCGGCGGGGACTACGCGGGCCGGGGCCGCCGCTTCGCCGAGCAGGTTCCGGTACTCGAGGCCCTGCTGACGACGGGAAAGCACGAGGGTGTGGACCTCTCGCCCTGGCCCGGTGTCGCGGGTCGGGTGCCGCTCTACATCGGCGCCTGGCGGGGCGGCTGGATCGAGCGCGCCGCGCGCGACCACGCGGGCTGGATTGCGTCGGCCATGCACAACGACGACACCGCGCTGGCCACCACGCTCGCGCGCTTCCGCGACGCCGGCGGGCGCCGGGCCATCGTCACGAACGTGCAGCTGGGCGCCGACCTCGCGCCGGCGATCGAACGCGTGCAGCACCTCGGCGCCCTCGGGTTCGACGACGTGGTGGTCCTCGACCTCACCCCCAGCTTCGAGCGAATGGCTACCCTGCGCGCGGCGCTGTAGAGCGCGCCGGGAGGCCCCCATGCGCATCGATACGGGCACCGAAGAGCTCCTCTGCGAGATCGAGGACCGGGTTGCGACGGTCACCTTCAACCGGCCCGAGAAGCGCAACTCGCTCAGCGACCAGCTCAGCCCGGCGCTGCGCGAGCTGCTCCTCGTCCTCGAAGCCCGTGCCGACGTCGGGTGTGTCCTGCTGACCGGTACCGGCCCGGCATTCTGTTCGGGCGGAGACGTGAGCGGCATGGGAGCGTCCCCGGACGCGCCCCACCCCACCGACGCACCGAAACGCACCCCCGACGACCGGGTCGCGGAGCTGATCCGCAAACAGGAAGCGCTCACGCTCCGCCTCTACGAGCTGGCCATGCCCACCGTCGCCGCGCTCCCCGGGCCCGCCGTTGGCGCCGGCTTCTCGATCGCCCTCGCCTGCGACCTGCGTGTCGCGAGCCCCGGCGCCTTCCTCTCCTCGGGCTTCATTCGCATCGGGCTCTCGGGCGACTACGGCGCGAGCTGGTTCCTGAACCGACTCCTCGGTCAGGCGAAGGCGAAGGAGTTGATGTTCTTCTCGGAACGCATCGGCGCCGAAGAGGCCCAGACCCTCGGGCTCGTCAACGCGATCTTCCCCGAGGAGAGCTTCCGTGCCGACGCCTTCGACTACGCCGCGCGCCTCGCGCGCGGCCCGGCGCTCGCCCTGCGTCGCATGAAGCGCAACCTCAACCGCGGCGCGGACATCGGCCTGCGGGAAGCGCTGGCGCTCGAAGCCGAACACATGGTGATGAGCTTCGAGACCGAAGACGCCCGCGAAGCCGTGCGCGCCTTCCTCGAGAAGCGCGCTCCCGAGTTCCGCTACCGCTAAGCAACCCGCAGAGAGGACGCGCGCATGTGGAAGAACGCCCTCTGGTTCGCGGCGGGGAGCCTCGTCGGCGGGCTGGTCGTGTTCGGGTGGGGACTGCGCATGGAGACCGCACCCCCCGCCCGGAAACACGCTGCACTCGAGGGCAGTCTCGAGCGCCTCGCCGACGCCGTCCGCGACGCGGGCCAGTTCGTGCGGGGCCACCTCTGGTACGGGTCCGAACGCGAACAGGCCGAGGCACACCGCCACGTCGTGCGGGCCCTCGTCTCGGCGCTCGAGAGCAAGGCGTTGACCGATCCGGACTTCCCGGATTTCGCGGAGCTCGATCCGCGCTCGAAGGGCGGAATGGACAATCCCGACCAGCGTTACCTCGGTGCCAGTCTGCGCGGCGACGCCGTCTACCGCGTGTTCGGCGACCGCGGCTCGAGTCGGCGTCTCGACTTCACCCTCTACGGCGAGGACGAGCTCTCGAAGTCGATCTCGACCCTCACGACCGATGCGCTCGTGGTGGACGACGACGGAGGCTTCGAAGTGTTCATCGGCGGCGCACCGCGCGAGCACAACTGGCTCGCCTCGCGGCCCGGAACCGTGCGCCTGCTGGTCCGCCAGATTCACTCGGACTGGTCGACCGAAACGCCGGGGAGCATCCACATCGATCGCGTCGACGGAGAGCGGCCGACCTACCCGCCCTTCTCGCCCGCGATCATGGCCGAACGACTCGACGACGCGACGACGACGTTCGCGCGCAACGTCCGCCGTTGGCCCGAGTTCAGCCGCACCCGGTTGCACGCGCTTCTCCCCGAGAACGCCCTCACACCGCCCCGTGACACCGGGACCGAGGGGGGGCTCTCCGGGCGCCTGATGGTCGGCGGACACTACGAGCTCGCAGACGACGAGGCGCTGTGGATCACGACCTGGCCGAGCGACGCCGCGTACCAGGGCATCCAGCTCGGACACCACTGGTGGGAATCCCTCGACTATGCGAACCGACAGGTCAGCCTCACGGCCGACCAGGCCCATCGCAGCTCGGACGGCGCCTTCCATTTCGTGGTGAGCGCGCGCGACCCGGGCGTCGCGAACTGGCTCGACACCGAGGGCTTTCGCCGCGGCGTCGTGATGCTGCGCTACGACGGACTCGGGCTCGACGCTCTCCCCGAGGACGAACACCCGGTAGCGCGACGGGTGCCGCTGGACGCGCTCTGGAGCCTGCTCCCCGCGGACGAACCCCGCCTGGGCCCGGAGGAGCGGGCCGCCGCGGTCGCCGAGCGCCGGCGGCACGTGCAGGCGCGATTTCGGCACTGAACACGGATCGGCGCCGAGAAGCGTGTCGCGACCTGCGGCGAATGCCTTGCGGCACGCGGCGCCCCCCGAATAGAGTGGCGGTCGCTCGGCGCCCGCCCCACTCCACCCGAACGACCAGGAGCCACCTCATGACGCCTACCGACCGCAGTGCTTTCGGCCACGACACCACCACCGAAGAAGTCCTCGAAGGGCTCGACCTCACCGGCCAGCGCGCACTGGTCACCGGCGGCTCGGGTGGACTCGGCGAAGAAACCGCGCGTGCGCTCGCGGCGAAGGGGGCCGAGGTGATCGTGACCGCCCGTGACCTCGCCAAGGGTGAGGCCGCCATCGAGGGGATCCGCAAGGCGACGGGCAACCCCAAGGTGTCGATGGAAGCCCTCGAGCTCGACTCCCTCGACAGCATTCGTGCCTTCGCCGACCGCTTCCTCTCCCGGTACGACGCGCTGCAGCTGCTGATCAACAACGCCGGTGTGATGGCCTGTCCGCAGGGGAAGACCCAGGACGGTTTCGAGATGCAGTTCGGCACCAACCACCTCGGCCACTTCCTGCTGACGGGCCTGATCGCCCCGGCGCTCTTGCGGGGGGCGCCCGCGCGCATCGTGTCGGTCAGTTCGCGCGGCCACCAGATGTCCCCCGTCGTCTTCGACGACATCCACTTCGAGAACCGCGAGTACGAGAAGTGGTCCTCCTACGGGCAGTCGAAGACCGCGAACATCCTGTTCGCCGTCGGCCTCGAGAAGCGACTGGGCGACCGCGGCGTGCACGCGAACGCGCTGCACCCGGGCATGATCGCGACCGACCTCTCGCGCCACATGCGCAAAGACGACTACGAGTTCCTGCGGGAGCGAGCGGCCTCGCGCGGTGCGTCGAAATTCAAGAGCGTGGAAGCCGGCGCAGCGACGAGCGTCTGGGCCGCGTCCGCGCCCGAGCTCGAGGGTCGCGGCGGTCTCTACCTCGAGGACTGTCACGTCGCCGGAGTGGACGACGCCGAGAACGCGGCCGAGGGCGTGCGCGCCTACGCCTTGGACCCGGAAGCCGCCGAGCGGCTGTGGGGCGTGTCCGAAGCGGCCGTTGGCCAGACCTTCTCACTCTAGGGAAACGGCCATGTCACAGGTTCTTCGGTCATGAGTCGCTCCTGGATTTCGTGGATCCTCGTCGGCGCGCTGCTGCTCGTCGTGTTGTTCTTCGCGAGTGCTTGCGTGTACTCGTGGTGGGTCAACCCGGGCGTCGAGCGGGAGCTCCGCGAGGATCCGGACGGGGATCGCGCCCAGAAGGTCATGCTGCTCACCCTGCCGTCGGGGAAGACGATTCCGGTGAACTACCTGCGCGAAGGCGACTTCGTCTACGCCGGCGCCGACTTTCCCTGGTGGCGCAGCATCCCGCCGGAAGGCGGCCCCGGGACGGTCTTCATCCGCGGAGAGGAACTCACCGGCACCGTGCGCGCGGTGACCGACGACCCCGAGCGCCGTGCCGACGTCTTCAGCCGCCTGCGCCCCGACGCGGTCTCGTGGGCCGGAACGCTGGTCGTCGTGGAGCTGGACGAGGCGGGAGCCGACGCCACCGAATGAAGATCGGCGTCTCCCTCCCGGTTCGCGAGCTGCGCGACGACCTCGGTGCGATTCGGGCGTTCGCGACCCTCGCCGAAGAGCTCGGCTTCACCCACCTGCGGGTGCCCGAACAGATCGCGCGCCGCGACTCGGGGCACCTCCACGAGCCCCTGACGCTGCTCGCGTGGGTGGCGGGCTGCACCCGGGCGATCGAGCTGTGCCCGTCGGTGCTGGTGCTCCCAGCGCGGCAGACCGTGCTGGTGGCGAAGCAGGCCGCGGAACTCGACCGGCTCTCGGGCGGCCGCTTGCGCCTCGGCGTGGGTGTCGGGGGCCACCGCCGCGAGTATCAGTCGCTGGGGATGGACTTCGATACCCGCGGACGTCGCTGCAGCGAACAGATCCAGCTCTTGCGCCGCCTCTGGACCGAGTCCGAGGTGACCTTCGAGGGAGAGTTCGATCGCGTCCGCAAGAACGGCATCGACCCGCTCCCCGTCCAGCAACCGATCCCGATCTGGATCGGCGGCGCCTCGGTGCCTTCGGAACCCGTCCTCGAGCGCATCGGCCGCCATGCCGACGGCTGGTTCGCGATCTGCGCACCCGAGCAGTTCGCCGAGCTGCGCGCGCGCATCGACGCGCACGCGCGCGACGCAGGTCGCGACCCGGCCACGATCGGCGCCGAGAGCGGCGTGGGCATCTGCAACCGCAGCGAAGCGGAGTGGACCGAACTGGTGCGTCAACGAGCCGCCACGGGCGTCACGCACCTGTGCATGCGGACGCTCGGCGCCGAATGGACCGCCGACGAGCACCTCGACGGCCTGCGCCGCATCCGCACGGTGCTGGATTCGCTCTCCGACCTCGGAAACTGAGAGCGGCGACGAAGAGCGGAGCCTAGGAGTCGGCGGGCGGCGCCAGCTCGAAGAACCAGGCCCGGCTGAGGTCGTTCCCGGACGGACCGCCGCCGTACTTCTCGCTGACGATCGCACTCAGCTTCTCGCGGGTCGGCTCGTCATCGACGCGAACGAGCGTGCGGCGGTAGCGCTTGCCGTCCACCCGGACCACGGCGGCTGGCGCCTCGAGGGCCTCGTGGTGCCAGGACTTCCCGGGCGGGAAGTCGAGGCTCACCGGCACGTACGCCGAACGGTCCAGCACCAGGATCCACGTCGTCCGCGAGCGTCCCGAACTCTCGAGTTCGATCTCGCCCGTGTCGGTGGCGAAGGTCCAGTCGACGTCGCGCTTCTCGACGAGCTCACCCGAGGAGAGCGGACCACCGGGAATGATGGCGACCGGGCCATCCGCGAAGCGCGCGCCGATGAACACGACGACCAGCAGGGCCACGAGACCCCCGAGCACGATTCCCAACCAGCGAAGCGCGGCCATGGCGACCCTCCTTTGGGTTTCCCGGTTCTCCGCAGCACAGCGGAGCTCGGGTTGGGCGCTGATTCTAGGCCCGGGTAAGGAACGCCGCCGCCCGCCCCGCTCCGGTGCCTCAGGGCAGCGAAACGTCCTTGCGGGCGAGGAAGTGACCTTCGTCGGTCGTCACGATGGAGAAGCCCTCGCGCTCGCTGAGGGGCCGACCCTCGGCGTCGAGGATCTCGGCGCCCAGAGCGGCCAGTGTGGTGTGGAGCCCGCGATAGAGACCGTAGGCGTGGACGATCTGCCCCACTTCCCCCCGGTCCTCGGGTTGGTCGAAGTGGCGCTTCAGGATCTCGAGCGCCGCGTCGGCGGTCTCGGCGCGCAGCAGCGGAAGCGCCTCGAGCACGGCCTGCTCGGCAGGCTCGAAGCCGGCGCCCTCGGGAGTGTGAACCCGGGACGCCAGCGCGTCGGTGAGTCCTTGACGAAGCCCCGCCTCGTCGCGTGACACCGTTCAGGTGTGGCATTGGTGCTCGTACGCCGAATACAGGCGGATGATCTCGCGCAGTCGCTCGGGCAGAGTCCACGCGGCGCGCAGGGTCTGGTTGGCCGCGGTGAACAGCCCCAGGATCGGCCCGGGAATACGGGCCAGGTCGATGCGGAAGCCTCCGGGCGTCATACGGTCCTCACGAGCAGTCGACGGAAACGGGAGCATCTCGCAGGACCGCGCGACGCGCCATCGGGCCGCGACCGGCCGCCAGAACCCGCTCGCGTTCGAGGCCCGCCTCGCATAGCTTGGTCTCGCGCCCACCCCACCGCGCCCACCCTCGGGCAGCCCGCCCGCGATGGGTCGCGCGGAAAGAGGAATTCTCCATGAAGCCTGTCTGTCTCGTGCTCGGCGCCGGCGCCGGCATTGGTGGAAACGTCGGGAAGCGCTTCGCGCGCGAGGGATTTCACGTAGTGCTGTGCCGCCGCAGCGACGAGGAGGGGCTGAAGCAGCTCGTCACCGAGATCGAAGCCGCCGGGGGGTCCGCGACGGGCCTCCTGCTCAACGCCGCCGATCCGGACACGATCGAGGACCAGGTCACTGCGATCGAGAGCGAGGTCGGGCCGATCGAGGTCGCGCTCTTCAACCTGGGTGCGCAGATCGGCAACCGCGAGCTCGGGGACACCACCTACAAGGCCTTCGAGCTCGGCTGGCGGCTCGCCACCTTCGGGTTGTTTCGACTCGCGACCTCGCTCCTGCCGCGCATGGTGGAGCGCGGCCGCGGAACCCTGCTCGTGACGTCGGCGACGGCCGCGGTGCGCGGCAACGCCGGACAGCACTCCCATGCGGCGGCGATGGGCGGCCGACGCATGCTGTGTCAGACGCTCAACGCCGAATTCGCACCGAAGGGCATCCACGTCGCCCACGTGCTCATCGACGGGGCCGTCGATGCGCCCGACACGCTGGGAAAGATGCTCGGGCCCGAGGGCTTCCAGAAGCTGCGCGAGTCCCGCGGCATGGAGCACGACGGTTTGATGCTGCCGGAGAAGATGGCCGACACCTACTTCCATCTGCACCAGCAGCACCGCTCGGCCTGGACCCACGAGATCGACCTGCGTTCGTACTCGGACCTCGCCTGGTGGAACCACTAGCCGCCGGAGCGGTGTGTCCCCGGGCGCGCGTCAGTGCCCGGCCGAGTCCGCCTTCTGGAAGGCGGGCCGCGCCTCGATCCGGGCGACGTACGCCTTCAGGCTCTGCATCTCGTCGGGGACGCAGCCGAGCCGGTTGCTCATCACGGCCGCGTGACCCAGCATCGTGTCGGCCGCCGAGAAGTCCCCGATCAGGTACTCCTTGCCGGCGAGCGCTTCGTCGACCGGCGCCCAGGAGCGCGTCAGCAGGCGCTGCGCCTGGCCGAGCACCGTGGCGTCACGACGGTCTTCGGGGAGCAGGATCGTGTGCACGACGATCGTGTTCACCGGCGGCATCACCATGCCCTCGCAGTAGTGGAACCACTGGAGGTAGGCGGGGTACTCGGGCGCGTCGACGGCGGGCTTCAGGCCCCCGTTCTTGTGTCGCTCGAGGATGTACTCGGCGATCGCCCCACTCTCCCAGAGCGTCATATCGCCGTCTTCGAGCACCGGCACCCGCCCGAGCGGGTGTCGCGCGCGGTGGGCATCGGACTTCAGGTCCTTCGGGTGGAAGGCCATCTGGTTGAGCTCGTAGGGCAACCCGAGCTCTTCGAGGAGCCAGAGCGAACGAACCGCACGGGAGTTGGGGGCGAAGTGAAGCTTGAGCACGGGATCTCCTTGGGGCAAGCCGGTGTCGTCGGCGCGGACGACGATCCTACACCAGACGCCCGTCTCGGAAGCAGTCGTGCTGGCGCTAGACCGCCAACCACACCAGGGCGAAGCAGGCGATCCCGACCGCCATGCCCACGCGACGCCCGCGATCGAGGCCGCCCCCAGCCACGGCCTTGCCGAGCTCGGCGCCCGGATTGCCGCTCTGGCCCGCGGCGAGCACGATCGGCGCTTCGAAGGCGCCCGCGGCGACCGCGCGGAAGACCAGGGTGGCGAGCAGCACCACGCTGCTCAAGAGCCTCAGGTCTGCGAATGCCAACACGAGCAGCACGGCCAGCCAGGGAGCCAGGATGCCGCCCCAGCTCATCCAGCTGAACTGGCGGAGGTCGTTCTTCTCCATGTCGAAGTCGAACAGGAAGAAGTGGCGCCGCGGTTCCTCGAGCATCGGAGACACCGCGCCCGAGAGTCGCGCTCCCGTGAAGTGGCCCCACTCGTGGAAGATGCTCATGAGCACGAAGCCGGCCACCACGGCGTTGCCGACGGCCACCGCCTCCGCGAGGAAGGAACCCGTCGTCGCCGCCCACACCTGCCCGGCGCCCCAGAGCGTGAGGACGCCCATCGCCATGGCGAAGTGGTAGCCGCCGATCTGGCGCATGCGGGCGTGGTCGATCTTGCGGGCCGCGTCTTCGAGCGCGGCCTTCTCGGCAGCTGCGGCAGCGGGGTCGACGGTGGCTTCGGCCATGGGGGTCCCTCCAGCGGATCCTGGACGCGGGCGGGCGTCCGGACGCAAGGGTCAGTATTGGGGATCTCCGGGGCCGGGCCAAGCCGAGGCGCCGCCGCCGGCCCTCAGCGGCTCCGCAGCGCCCAGAACCAGCTGAGGGCGCTTCCCAGCGCGGCGAAGAGCAACCCGAGCACCAGCCGCGGGTCGCCCAGCTGGAGCCACGGATCGATCGGGAAGGCGATGGTCTTCGCCATCGCGGCGACCTTGAAGTGGTGCGCCCCATCGAAGTCCGGGTTCGTCGCGATCTCCATCAGGTCGCGTCGACTGCGGTAGCGCATGCCTGCCCCGACACTCCAGCGCTCCATCCCATCGGCGTTCATCAGGTCCATCGCCGTGTTCGCCGCCTGGCCGTAGAGCACCGGGTGACTCGCGCGCTTCGCGAGTTCGGGGGTCATGAACGCCATGTACTTGTCCATCACCTCGTCGCTCGTTTCGCCGGGCTCGACGCCCTCCACGGCGAGCGGCGTTTCGTACATGTCGATCAGGTTGACCATCACGAAGTCGTCGCCCGTGTCCTCCTCGAGGAACCGGCGCAGGCGCTCCAGTCGCTCGGGCGGAAGCGGAGGCTCGCGGTCCTGCATGCGTGCGACGTAGGCGTCGATCTCCACCTCGGTGAGGGGTCCGCCGCAGGAGGTGTACCAACCGCAGAAGAGCGCATAGGCACCCAGGAGCACGGCCCAGGTCCAGCGCGTCGGTGTCATGGGGTCTTCCCTCCTTGGGAGTGGGCGCTCGGGTGGGTACGACGATGCCGAACCCGCGTGGGAACCGATCGAGGCGTCCCATTCTGCCCAGCGCCTCGGCCCGAAGCCACCCTCCCCGGGCGCCCTGCCCTCGATGGCAACCGCGAGACCACCCGCTAGCGTGTGCGATCGGCGAGGCGAGAGGTGCGCAGTGGGAAGCCTGACTCCGCAACAGATCGACCACTACCAGCGCGAGGGCTACGTCGTGGTGCCTGGGCTCGTCGATGCCGAGCGCGTCGAACGCTATTGCGACCGCGCCCGCGAGATCGCCCACGGCGACGTCCCCAAGGCCGCGGCAAACCGGATCGTGCGCGACATCGCGTACGCCAAGGGAACGCTCCCCCTCCCCGACGACCCGGAACACGCGATCTGGAAGATCTTGAATCCGGATCGCTTCGACCCGGTCCTCGCCGAGTGCATGCGGATCCCCGAAGTGCTCGATGCGGTCGAGTCACTGATCGGGTCCGACCTGCTCGCCTTCCTGCTGATGTTCATCTACAAGCCGCCCGGCGTGGCGCAGTCGGTCCACCCGTTCCACCAGGATGCGGCCTACTTCATGTTCGGCCCGCACGAAGACTGCCTGGGTGTCTGGATTCCGCTCGACCCGGTGGACGAGGAAAACGGCTCCCTGTCGATCGTGCCGCGCTCCCATCAGCTCGAGGTGCGGCAACACGAAGTCCGGGACGGGATCAACGCCGGGGCCTTCGCCGCCGCGGGGGTCGAGGGCGAAGACGCATTCCACGAGCAGGCGATCACGCTGGAACTGGATCCGGGCGACTGTCTGCTCTTCCACACTCGGCTGCTGCACCGGAGCGGCGGCAACCGCACCCAGCGCCACCGGCGCGTGGTCACGCTCCACATGGCGAACGCGCGATGCAAGAGCACGGGGCCGATGCTCGCCGAGTACGGCTTCACCCTGGTGCGCGGCCAGACCTACGACGGCTGCCTTCAACCGCTCGAGAACCCGGAACTCGGGTTCCTGGGTCGCACCGTCGACGCAGCCGGCGCCTGACCCCTGCGGCTGTGCCCCCGGCCCTTCAGCCCAGGTCGATCGGGTCCTGGCTCACCACCTTCTTGCAGATCGCGAGTCCCGGCTGGAAGGAGGGCCGGTCGGTGAGGCGTCGCACGAGACCCGAAACGCCGGGCCAGCGGCTCGCGTCGAGCGGCCCACCGACCAGCTCGAGCTGGACGATCATGCAGGCCAGGCTGATGTCGGCGATGGAGAGCGCGCCGCCGACCAGGTAGTCCTGGTCGCCGAGCTCACCCTCGAGGTAGTCGAGCCGGGACGGCAGCTGCTCGGCGTAGGTCTTCCGAGCGGTCGCCACGTCGGGCTCCTTCCCCTGGAAGCGCGCGAACTGGATGGGGCGGAAGATGCCCATCCCGATCTGCCCGATCAGCTCGGTATCGCAGTACTCCTCGAGCCACAGCGCGCGACCGTGCTCGAAGGCCTCTGCCGGATAGCAGACCGGCTCGGGGAAGCGCCTCTCGACGAAGGCGCAGATCGCCGACGAATCGGGGATCGTGCCCGGCGGTCCTTCCTTTCCGACCGTGGTATCGCGCAACACCGGGATCCGACGCGCCGGGCTGATCTCCTTGAACCAGTCGGGCATCGGCAGGATGTTGACGGGCTCGAGCTCGAACTCGACCCCTTTCTCGCGCAGGAGGACGTCGACTTTGCGGACGAACGGGGACAGGGGTGCGCCGTAGAGGATGAGGCTCATGGCAAGACCTCCAGACAGATGGGTACTCCATCCGTCGGTGGGGCTGGGTTGGAGAGACGCTCAGTCGAGGTCGCTGGCCGAGTGGCGCTCGGGCACCCGCAGCTCTTCGGGGCCCCAGGCCTTGTTCACGCGCTCCCCGCGCTTCACCGCCGGGCGCTCCTGGATCTCGTCTGCCCAGCGCCGGACGTTCTTGTAGGTCTTCGTCTCGAGGAAGGTCTCGGCCTGATACAGGTTGTGGAGCAGCAAGCCGCCGTACCAGGGCCAGGTGGCCATGTCGGCGATGGTGTAGTCGTCGCCGGCCAGGTAACGACGGTTCGCCAGGTTGCGATCGAGCACGTCGAGCTGGCGCTTCACTTCCATCGTGTAGCGGTTGATCGGGTACTCGTACTTCGCCGGGGCGTAGGCGTAGAAGTGACCGAAGCCGCCTCCGAGGAAGGGCGTGCTGCCCATCTGCCACATCAGCCAGGACATCGCCTCGGCGCGGGCGCTCGGCTCGGTCGGCAGGAAGGCGCCGAACTTCTCCGCCAGGTAGATCAGGATGGCGCCCGACTCGAACACCCGGGTCGGAGGTGTCGTGCCGTAGTCGACGAGCGCCGGAATCTTCGAGTTCGGGTTCGCGTCGACGAAGCCGCTGCCGAACTGGTCACCATCGCCGATGTTGATCAGGTAGGCGTCGTACTCGGCTTCCTTCTTGCCGAGGGCCAGCAGCTCCTCGAGCATCACGGTGACCTTGACACCGTTGGGCGTCGCCAAGGAGTAGAGCTGGAGATCGTGCTCGCCCCGCGGCAGCTCCTTCTCGTGGGTCGCGCCAGCGATCGGACGGTTGATCTTCGCGAAGCGTCCGCCGCTCTCGGTGTCCCAGGTCCAGACTTCGGGCGGCGTGTATTCGGTGTCGCTCACGGGGGGTTCCTTTCGGGTTGGGGCGCGCGCTCAGCGTAGCGGAGCCCATCGCGGGCCCTGTCGAGGCCACAGGGGCCCCGGTTTGGCGCGGTCCGTGGGCCTGGGAGTGACCCAGGCGGCGTCGGATTTGAAGTTGAATCTGAATTCGGATTCGGATAAATTCGCTTCGAAGTCAGCACCTCCGAGCTACGAGGGCCCCTCGATGACGCGCAGCCGCTGGATCTCCGACCTGCACTGGGTCCGCACCGGGCAACAGCCGCGGGCGCAGGCCACCCAGGAGGCGATCCTCGAGGCCGCAGCATGGCTGATCGCCGAGAAGGGAGTCGAGGCTGCCTCGGTCGCCGACGTCGCGGCGCGCGCGGACTGCTCGGTGGGCTCGGTCTACCACCACTTCCGGGACAAGCGGACCCTGCTCTACGCCGTGATCGACCGCATGAGCGAACAGCTCTCCGAGACGATCCGGGACGCCGTCGACCCGACCCGTTGGGCGGGCGCGAAGGTCGTCGACATCCTGCGGGCGTATCTCGAGTTCTCCCTCGAGACGAGCCGCCCGCGCCCGATCTTCCAGGAAGCCGGCGTAGTCGCGGCACGCAGCGATGCACGCGTCCGCGAGCACCTGGCCGCGTTGCGCGGGATGCTCGACGACGGTCTCGCCGCCCTGCTCCTCGCACGCCGAGACGAGATCGGGCATCCGGACCCGGAGCTCGCGACCCGCTTCGTGCTCGATCAGCTCGGCGCCCTGCTCCACGTGCGCTTGAACCCGCTTCCGATCCCCACCGCGCTCGACGGACGACCCGACGCGGTGTTCATCGCCGAGGCGATTCGCGCTTCGTCCGACTACCTGCGGCTCGAGGGCCGCTAGGAACGCCTCACCGCGGCGCACGCGTCGCGCACCCAGGGAGACCTCGACATGACCGAACGGACCGTCCTCATCACCGGCTGCTCGACGGGTATCGGCAAGCTCGCCGCGAAGACCTTCCAGGCGAAGGGCTGGAACGTCGTCGCCACCATGCGCTCGCCCGAGAAGGAAACCGAACTCGAGGCGCTCGAGCGCGTGTGGGTCACCCGGCTGGACGTCACGGACAAGGCCAGCATCCAGGCCGCCGTCGACGCTGCGGTCGAGCGCTTCGGCGGCATACACGTGCTGGTGAACAACGCCGCCCGCGGTGGGCACGCCCTGCTGGAACAGTCGACCGACGAGATGACCCGTGCGATGTACGACACCAACGTCTTCGGCGTGATGGACACCTGCCGCGCGGTGCTCCCCCACATGCGACGCCAGCGCCAGGGGACGATCATCAACGTCACCTCGATGGCGGGCCTCGTCGGTCTGCCGCTCGAGACCAGCTACTGCGGCAGCAAGTACGCCGTCGAGGGCATGACCGAAGCCCTCGCCTACGAGCTGAAGCCGCTGGGTCTCTACGCGAAGACGGTGGCCCCCGGCGCGTACCTGCGGACCGAGTTCACGGCGAACGCGAACGACGACTGCGTCGACGCCGGCGGGGAAGAGCTGGCCGCCTACGCAAAGAAGCTCCGCGAGCACTTCCGCTCCTCGGTCTCGGCCGAGGGCGGTGACACCGCCGACCCCCAGGAAGTCGCGGACCGGATCTACCTGTGCGCGACCGCCGACACGCCGGTCCACAACCCGGTCGGCTCGGACGCGGAGATGCTGGTGCAGATGATGGGTGGCCCGCCGCGCCAGAACTTCCTGGACACGGCCGCACCGCTGCTGCTGCCGGAGGCCTAGACATGTCGCGAACTCGAACCACCCCGTTCGCTCTCTCCCTGCTGTGCGGCCTCGTCGCCTGCAGCTCGGTCCACACCGAACGCGTGATCGCGGCCCCGCCCGAGGTCGTCTGGCAGGTGATCACCGACCCGGCGGGCTACGGCGCATGGAATCCGGTGATCTACAAGGTCGAGGGGGAGTTCGAGGAAGGGGCGGAGCTTCTGAACCACCTCCGTGAGCCCGATGGACGCGAGTACACGATCACGTCCTCGGTAAGGGAGATGCGCCCGGCCGAGGAGCTCTACCAGGTCGGCGGGCCGTTCTGGATCCTCGAGTTCCACAACCGCTACCAGCTCGAGCCGGTCGCGGGCGGCACGAAGGTGATCCAGCACGAGGACTACCGGGGCATCGCGGTGCCCTTCTGGAACCATGACTGGATCGAGCCGGCATACGCCCGGATGCTCGAGGGGCTCGAGCAGCGTGTTTCCGAGCTGTCCGGAGGCGGTTCCCAATGAATTTCGGAACCGGCCTCGAACTGATCGCGCCCGCGCGCTACGCGCGCGACGGCTACCCCCACGCACTCTGGACCGAGCTGCGGAAGAACGCGCCGCTCCACTACTTCGAACCCGAGGGCTATCGCGGCTTCTGGGCGGTGACCCGACACGCGGACATCTGTGCGATCTCGAAGGATCCCGGGCGCTTCTCGAGCGAGCCGCGACTGACCGTCATGCTGCAAGCGCTCGAGGAAACCGACTCGATCGGCAGCCAGATGCGCACCCTGGTCAACATGGATCCGCCGGACCATCGCGTCTATCGCAACCTGGCGACGCCCTGGTTCAAGCCGCGAAACCTGAAGGCGCTCGAGGAGCGCATGGTCGAGTCCGCGCGCGAGCTCGTGGATCGCATGTCAGGAGATGGCAGCGCGCGAGAATCCGACTTCGTCACCGAGGTCGCGGCCCTGCACCCGCTCCGGCTGATCGCCCACCTGTTCGGCCTCGACGAGGCCGACGAACCCTTCGTGCTGCGAGCGACCAACGAGATGTTCGGCGCGCAGGATCCCGAGTTCCAGGCCACGGGCGATGCCGAAGCCGACGCGGCGAAGCTGCGCCAGGACTTCTTCGCGTTCTTCCAGAAGATCGCGAACGAACGCCGCGCGAACCCCAGCGACGACCTCGCCAGCGTGCTCGCGCAATCCGAAGTGGAGGGTGCGCCCATCCCCCAGCTCGAGTTGCTGAGCTACTACCTGATCGTCCTCACGGCCGGGCACGAGACCACGCGCAACGCCCTCTCGGGCGGCCTCCTGGCCCTCATCGAACACCCCGACGAACTCGCGAAGCTGCAGGCCGACATCGGCCTGGCGAACCGCGCGGCCGACGAGATCGTGCGCTGGACCTCGCCAGTGAACCACTTCGTTCGGACGGCCACCGAGGACACGGAGGTCGCCGGCCAGAAGATCCGCGCAGGGGAGTCCCTCGCGCTCTTCTACGCCTCGGCGAACCGGGACGAGAGCGTCTTCGAGGCGCCCTTCTCCTTCCGGGTCGACCGCCACCCGAACCCCCACCTCGGCTTCGGGATCGGCGAGCACTTCTGCCTCGGCGCGACCCTGGCTCGTATGGAGATCCGCGTCCTCCTCGAGGAGCTGGTCCCGCGACTGCGCCGGATCGAGCTGGCCGGGGAGCCCGCCAAGCTCGCCTCGAGCTTCGTCGGAGGCCTCAAGCACCTTCCCGTACGCGCGGAGATCGCGCCGGCATAGCCCCTCCCGCCCCCGCTCGCTCGACCGTCCGGCCCCGCCCGACGAGCGACCCACCCCGAACTGCGCGACCCTCTCGCCGCGCCCGACGGCAGGAACCCAGCATGAATCGACGAAGCCTCGGCGGCCTGGACGTCAGCGCCATCGGTCTCGGCTGCATGAGCATGTCCGACACCTACGGCAAGGCCGACCCTGAAGAGTCCGAGCGCACGCTCCAGCGCGCACTCGACATCGGCGTCACCTTCTTCGACACGGCGAACGCCTATGGCCTGGGCCGCAACGAAGAGCTGCTGGGCCGCGTGCTCGGCCCGCGACGCCAGGAGATCCAGATCTCCACGAAGTTCGGCTTCGTCGTCGGCGACGGCGGACCGTCGATCGACGGTCGCCCCGAGCAGGTGGCGGACCGCTGCCACGAGTCCCTCGAGCGGCTGGGCACCGATCACATCGATCTCTATTTCCTGCATCGGCCCGACCCGGAGGTGCCGATCGAGGACACCGTGGGTGCGATGGCCGACCTGGTGAAGGCCGGGAAGGTCCGGCACCTGGGTCTCTGCGAGATCTCGGCCCGCTCCCTGCGGAAGGCCCACGCCGTGCACCCAATCGCAGCGGTGCAATCCGAGTACTCGCTGTGGACGCGCGACCCGGAGAAGCACGTGCTGCCGGCCTGCCGCGAGCTCGGTGTGGGCTTCGTGCCCTTCAGCCCCATCGGGCGCGCGATCCTGACCGGGAAGCTCGGGCAGGGCGCGGCGTTCGAAAGCGACATGCGGGCGTCGATGCCCCGCTTCCAGGGCGAGAACCTCGAGCGCAACCTGACCCTCGTGCGCGAGTTGCAGGAGATCGCGACGTCGCTCGACGCCGCGCCGGGCCAGGTCGCCCTCGCCTGGCTGTTGGCGAAGCACTCGGACGTCGTGCCGATCCCGGGCACAAAGCGACGTGCGTATCTCGAGGAGAACGCCGCGGCGGCCGACGTCGCCCTGCCGGCAGATACGGAAGCCAGACTCGACGCCCTGTTCGCGCCCGAGCGCGTCTTCGGAGAGCGCTACGGCCACAGCTGGATGCGCACCACCGATACCGACGACTAAGCTCGGGCGCTCCCGGCCCACCCCTTACTTCAACGCGCCCAGGAGGACACCATGGGTTCCCACATCTCCATCAAGAAGACCGGCCGTCTGCTCACCGCCCTGCTCGTCGGTCCGCTCGCCGTGGCCTGCAGCGGACCCTTCGTCCTGTTTCCCGGCGGCGCCCTCGAAGGCGCCACGGCCGCGACGCCTGCCGACTGGTCGTTCACCGACGAGGTCGACACCATCCAGCTCGAGACGAACCCGGGCGAGCCCTACTCGGTGAATCTCTGGATCGCCGCGGCGGACGACCAGCTCTACGTGCACGCGGGGGCCGAGCGCGCCACCTGGATCGAGCACATGGACGCCGATCCGCGCGTCCGACTCCAGGTGGAAGACGCGGTCTACGAGCTCGCCGCGAGTCGCGTCGAGACCCAGGAGGAGTTCGACCGCTTCGCCGACGCCTACGAGGTGAAGTACGGCCTGCGACCGCGCAACGAGAACATCGCGGAGGTCTACCTCTACCGACTCGGCGCCCGCTAGCGGGAGACGCGTTGTCCGATTCGCGCTTCTATACGCCCGTCGCGACCCACAACCCAAGGCGCTTCCTGTTGCCCGTGGCGAACGACCTGCTCGTCGGACCGGCCGAGCGGCAGTTCATGATGGGCGGCGTGGGTCTCGGGTCCGCGATCCACGCCCTGGAGACGGCGACCGGGCGCCCGCTGATCTGGGCCACCGCCCAGTACCTCTCGTTCGCACCGCCCGGAGCCACCGTCGATATCGACGTGCACATTCCCGTGACCGGGAAGACCGTGACCCAGGCGCGCGTGGTGAGCCACGTGGGCGAGCGCGAGATCCTGACGGTGAACGCCGCGCTCGGCTCCCGGCCCGACCAGGCCGGGCGCCAGCACGTCCCCATGCCCGAGGTGCCGCCGCCCGACGCTTGTCCCGTACACGAGCCGCATTTCGTCGCCGAAGACGATCTCCATACGCGGCTCGAGCGTCGCGACGTCGTCGACACGACCACCGACCACGACGGCCACGCGCGCGTCTGGATCCGCACCCTGGAGGACGAGCCGATCACGGCGGGGCTGCTGGCCATCTTCGCCGACTTCCTGCCCGGCTCGATCCCGGTGACCCGAGGGTCCAGCAGTCTCGACAACACCCTGCGCATCTGTCGCCTGGTCCCCGCGCGCTGGTGCCTGATCGACTCGCGCGTGCAGGGCATGGCGTCCGGGTTCTTCCACGGCGAACTCTCGCTCTTTGCCGAGGACGGAACCCTGCTCGCCACGGCCAGCCAGAGCGGCGCGCTCCCGAAGCGACGTTGATGGGCCCGACGATCGAACGGGCCCATCCTCGTGGCTGACGCTGGCAGCCGCCCGCGACTGCTCACGCCCGAGTTCTGGACGCTGACGGCCTCGGCCAGCGTCTTCTTCCTCGGCACGAGCGCGGTCAACGCCTTGCTGCCACGCTTCGTGGTCGACGAACTCGGCGGCAGCGAGCTCACCGCGGGCATCGTGATGGGTTCGACGGCGATCTCGGCGCTGCTCACGCGCATCGGCCTGGGACGTCTCGCCGACCGCCGGGGCGCGCGGCTCGTGATCCTGCTCGGCGCTGTGCTCGCCACGCTGGGGCTGCTCTTGCTGGCCGCCCTCCCCCACGTGCCCGGCGCGATTCTCTCCCGCCTCGTGCTCGGGGCGGGCAGCGCGGCCGTGATGACCGCCTCGACCCTGCGTTCGATCGAGCTCGCACCCGAGTCGCGGCGCAGCGAAGCCGCGAGTTATGTCCTGATCTCCTTCCACGTCGGCATGGGCCTCGGTCCGGCGCTGGGCGAAGTGCTGCTCGGCTTTCTCTCCTACGCCGCGGTGTGGGCGACCCTCTCGACCGTTACCGCCGCGGGGGGCGGCGTCGCGCTCTTCCTCCACAGCCAGCCCAAGCCGCCGTCGACCGAGCCCTCTCCGCTGATCCATCGGAACGCACTGGCCCCGGGCATGCTCACCCTGCTCGGCGTGTTCGCCTTCAACGGCTTCCAGATGTTCGTGCCGCTCTACGGTCGCGAGGTCGGCCTCGAGAACGTGGGTGCAGTCTTCCTGGTGTCGTCGATCGCGATGGTCGTGGTGCGGATCTTCTTCGGCAGCGTCCCCGATCGAATCGGCCCGGTGCGCGCCGGCACCCTGGCCCTGGCCACGACCGTTTTTGCGAGTCTCGTGGTCGCGGGATGGGCGGCGCCGGCCGGTGTTTTCGTCGGCGCGGCGCTCTTGTCTTGCGGGCTCGCGCTGCAGTCGCCGTCCTTCATCGCGATCGCGGTGCAGGGCGTTCCCGAGCACCAGCGTGGTTCGGCCATGGCCACCTACACCGCGTTCTTCGACGTGGCGAATGCGCTGATCGGCCCGGTCTACGGCGGGATCGTCAGCGCCAGCGGTTACCGGAGCGCGTTCCTCACCTCGGGCGTCTTGTCCGCGCTGGCGATCGTGCTCCTGCACGCGATCGTGGCGCAGCGTTGGCGCCGGGGCGTGCGTCGTGCCGCGCAGGGCCCGGAGGCGCCCTGAGCGGGAGGCGCGAGGAGCGGAGCGCCGAAGTCGTTCCGGCGCTCCGCGATTTCGCGATCAGGTCTTCGAGGCGTCGTAGATGCTCTGGATCGACTCGTCGAGCTGCTTGTCGAACTCGGCCTGGGACTGCTGGGCCGACAGGCCCTCGGTGAGTGCGCGCGAGAAGCTCGCGACCATTCCCGGGTTCCGCGACAGGCGACCGTTCGCCTCTTCTCGGCTGTAGCCACCGGAGAGCGCCACCACGCGAACCATGTTCGGGTGGTCCTGGCACTCCTTGTAGAAGCCGTCCGTCTCGGGAAGCGTGAGCTTGAACATCACCTTCTCGTCGGCCGAGAGCGACCCCAGCCCGGCGAGCAGCTCGCGCCGCAGGATCTCCTCGGCGGCCGCCTTCTCGGGGCTGTTGATGTCGACCTCGGGCTCGATGATCGGCACGAGACCCTTCGCGACGATACGGCGACCGATCTCGAACTGCTGATCGACGACAGCCTTGATGCCCGACTCGTTGGCGAGCTTGATCACCGAGCGCATCTTCGTGCCGAAGATGCCCTTCGCAACGCCGCGATCGAGCAGATCGTCGAGATCCGGGAACGGCTTCATGATCTGGGCGCCGTCCTTCTCGTCGGCGAGGCCCTTGTCGGTCTTGAGGAAGGGGACGACCTGCTTCTTCTGCCACAGGTAGTCGGCGGTCGACTGCCCCTCGACCTCGCGGTCCATCGTCATCTCGAACAGGATCGCGCCGAGGATGCGATCGCCCCCGAAGCTCTGGCTGGTCATGATGCGGCAGCGCATCTCGTGGACCTTGTCGAACATCTCGGCGTCGCCCGAGTAGGTGTCTTCCGGAACGCCGTAGAGGCGGAGCGCCTTCGGCGTGCTGCCACCGCTCTGGTCGAGGGCGGCGATGAAGCCGGGCTGGGTGCGGACCTTGTCGAGTTGCTCTTGATTCATGCTCTTTCCGTGCGGCTGCGGCCGGACGGCAGATCCGGACGAGTGGGGTTGGCGTTGGGGTGGTCGGGGAACGGGAAGTTCCCAGGAAGGCCGGCAGGTTAGCGCCGCTCGCCGGCCGCGGCGATCACTCCGGGCGCCCGTCGGAGGCCACGATCACCTGTCCTGCGGGCGCGCCCGACGGGGCCGCAAACCACCGAAACTCCCGCTCTTTCGCGGGCCGCTCCGCTCAGCCCGGGGCCGGGAGGGGCCCGGTGAGGGATGCGCGCTGGGAGAGTTCGACCCAGTTGCCGTCGGGGTCGCGGACCATGGAGAAGATGGCGACCTCCCCCGCGCGGCGCGGCGGCGCGCCTTCCTGCGCCCCCGCGGCCAGGGCGCGTCGGTGGGATTCGGCACAGTCGAAGATCTGCACGGTCAGATAGCGATAGCCCGGCCCGAACAGCGACGCGTCGGCCGGCGCATCGGGGTCTTCTTCCAGGAAGAGGCGCGTGGTTCCACACACCAGGGCGTCGCCGTCTTCGTCGAAGCCGAGCACGTCGCGGTAGAAGGCCCGGTGTCGTTCGCGATCGCGAACCGCGAGCCCGATCCCGAGGGCGGTGATGCCCCGCGTGCCGGGTGCGACCCGCTCGACGTGTTCGCCATGCGGCCCTTCGAGCCTGCGCGCCTCGGTCACCGCCGGGTCCGCGATCCACAGGGCGCGAATGCCCGAACGCGGCTCCTCGGGGAGCGACTCCACGCAGTTCACCTTCACGACGGACCCGTGGATCCCGAAACGGTGCTGGGCCACACCCCGTTGGGGCCGCAGCGTCTCTTCGAAAGGGAGACCCACGGTTTCGCCCCAGAAGGCGCGCGCGGCGTCGAGCCGATCGGTCATCAGCGCGATGTCCAGACACGGTTTCGCGAAGGACGGCTTGGCGGGACGGGCGGGCACGCGGTGACTCAGGCCGTGGGGTCGAGCAGCACCTTCAACACGCCGTCGCGACGGCTGTCGAAGAGCGCGTACGCCTCGGGCCCCTCGGAGAGGGGACGCTCGTGGGTGAAGACGAAGTCGGGCTGCAGGGTGCCCTCGGCGAGCAATGGCACCAGGTTGGGCCAGAGCCGCGGCACCGGACACACGCCGATCCGGAAGGTCAGGTTCTTCATCAGCGCCAGCGACATGGGAAAGACGAACTCGGGGTTCAGGTTCACGCCGATCACACTCACCCGGCCGCCTCGCCGTACCAGCGCCAGGGCGTTCTGGATGGTCGCGTCGGCGCCCACCGCCTCGATCACGCTGTGGGGACCGAGGCCGCCCGTCGCTTCGAGGATCTCGGCGTTCACGTCGGCCCCGACATCGCAGGGAATCGCGCCGAGCTTCTGGGCGGCAGCCAACCGGTCCGGGACGCTGTCCAGTGCGAACACCCGCCGCGGACCGAAGAGCTGGGCGCTCTGGATCGCCATCAACCCGACCGGGCCGCAGCCGATCACGGCGACGTCGTGGCCCGGCTCGATCTCGGCGTTCAGCGCCCCGTAGTAGCCCGTGGGCAGGATGTCGGTGAGCAGCACGGCGCTCTTCGCCGTCACGCCGTCGGGAATCCGGTGCAGGCTCCGGTCGGCGTCCGGGACGGCAAGGGCTTCGGCCTGACCGCCGGCGAGTCCCTGGTTCGTACCAAAGACCCGTGCCCCGGACGTCTCGCAGGCATCGACGTAGTCGCGCAAGCAGCTTCCGCAGCCCCCACAGCCGATCACGCCCGACACGAGCACGCGATCGCCGCTGCGAAAGCGTCGGACCGCCGAACCGACCTCGACGATCTCCCCGATCGCCTCGTGACCGATTGCGTAGGGGTCGTCGCCCATCGTGCCGTGGTAGATGTGGAGGTCCGAGCCGCAGATCGCGGTGCGCTCGATGCGCACGACGACTCCGTCGGTCCGTTCCGGCGAGGGGTCCGGAACCTCCTCGAAGCGGATGTCTTCCTTGCCGTGATAGAAGAGCGCGCGCACGGTCGTCCTCCGTTCCTCGGGTCGTCGCATTCTACCCCGCCCGACCGGTGCCGAGCGGGAATCGACAGGCCGACCAGACCGGCGGCGAAGGCGCGTGGGTCCGTTCGTTTTCTGGTGTACCTCTTGGGTCCCCACCCGGAGGCCTTTCTGGTGCCCGAATATTCCTCGCAGACTCCGCCGCGCTCGGCGACCGGCGGCCTGATCCCCTTCGTCGATCGCAGCGGTCTCGTGCTCGAAGAAGCGCGCCGCGGCTACGTCCGGATGCGCATGCCCCTCGAGGGAAACGTCAACCACGTCGGGATGATGTACGCCGGCGCACTCTTCACGCTGGCCGAGGTCCCGGGCGGCGCTCTGTTCGTGAGCAGCTTCGATGCGAAGCAGTTCTACCCGATCGTCAAGAGTCTCGACATCCAGTTCCGAAGGCCCGCGAAGAGTGACATCACCGTCGAGGTCTCGCTCACCGACGCTCGGATCGAAGAGATCGCCGCTGCGGCCGAGGCCAACGGCAAGGCCGACTACGACTGGGAGTGCGAGCTCGTCGACGCCGAGGGCACGGTCGTCGCGCGCACGACCAACCGCTACCAGATGCGGCGCATCGGCACCTAGCGGGCGGCCTCAGCCCTTCGCCTCGTCGACGCCCTTCGGCGCGCGCTGCTTCATGAAACCGAAGAGATAGCCCGCGACGCGGCGCATCTGGATCTCTTCGGCGCCTTCGGTGATCCGGTAGCGGCGGTGGTGACGGTAGATGTGCTCGAAGGGCTTGTGACGGGAGTAGCCGAGACCGCCGTGTACTTGCATGGCGCGATCGGCGGCTTCGCAGCAGAGCCGGTTCGACCAGTAGTTGCACATCGACACCCGGTCCGAGACCGAGAAGGCGCCATCCCGGTCCATCTGCCAGGCGGTCTTGTGAATCAGGGCGCGCAGCATCTCGCACTGGGTCTGGAGCTCGACCAGCGGGAACTGAATCGCCTGATTCGCCGACAGGGGCTTGCCGAAGGGCTTCCGCTCGTTGGCGTAGGCCACCGACGCATCCACGCAGAACTGGGCGGCGCCCAGGCTCGAAGCCGCTTGCCGGATCCGGTTCTCGTTGAAGAAGTGCTGGACCACCGCGAGCCCCCGCCCGTCCCCGCCGAAGATGGCGGACTCGGGCACCCGGACGTCGGTGAACGACACCCGCCCGTGGTCGGTGGGCATGTTGAAGGTCCAGAGCATCTCCTCGATCTGAACGCCCTCGGCCTGCATGGGCACCAGGAACGCGGTGATGCCCTTCCCGTCTCCCGCCTCGCCCGACGTGCGCGCCATGACCATGTCGTAGGGGGCCTTGTGGATCCCGGTGTTCCAGGTCTTCTCGCCGTTGATCACCCAGTGGTCGCCGTCGCGCACCGCACGGGTCTCCATGTGGGTGGCGTCGGAGCCGTGAGCCGGCTCGGTGATCCCGAACGCAAAACCCTTCCGCCCAGTCGCGAGATCGTCGACCCACTCGCGCTGCTGTGCCTCGGTGCCGTACTCGAGCATCAGCAGGAGCCCCACGTTGTTGCCGACGATCGAGTGCTCGTTCTGGAGGTCGTTGTGCAGGCCGAGACCCTTGTGGGCGAGGTGCTCACGGATGATCGCCATCCCGAGGTTCGTACCGTCGCGACCGCCGTACTCCTTCGGGAAGGGGTAGCGGTAGTGCCCGGCGGCATCGGCCCGCCGGCGGGCCTCCCCCAGCAGCGCCTCCCAGGCCTCGTTCGGCAGACCGCCCCGGTCCCAGTCGGTGCGGGCGTCCTCGCGGCGGTGATCGAAGAAGCGGATGTTGTCGTCCTGCTCCTCGAGCGGGCGGATCTCCGCCTCGATGAAGGCGTCCAGTTCCTGCAGGTAGGACTGCAGCTCGGCGGGAATCTCGAAGTCCACCGGGGTTCTCCTTTGCGTGCTCGGCCGCGCGAAGGCGGCCGGCGTGTCAGACCTGGCGCAGGAACTCGGAGAGGCCGTAGCCCGTGCGATCGCCCCAACGCCACTCGGTCATGCCTTCCCCGATGTGGGTCATGCGGCCGTCGCGGCGATTCCGCAGCGGGATGAAGCCGCGCACGGTCCCGCTGATCTCGTGTGACGCGCCGCTCTTCGTCTCGATCCGCGCGATGAGCGACCGGTGGTACAGGCCGTTCTCCTCGTACTCGGCATCGATCTCGATCCCAACGATGTTGTCGACGTCGTCGCCTCGGACGATCACGCCGCCTTGCCGCAGCGGTGCCCCCGCGACCTGCACGCGGCTGACCATCGCGCCGAGGTCCGGACCGAAGTTGAGGGTCAGCCACTCGTAGCGGTCGATCGCCTGCCAGTAGCGGGGCCCCCAGGAGTGATCGCGGAGCCCGAAGCCTCCGAGCGCGATCTCGCCATCGCCATAGTCGAGCGTGCCCGAGACCCGCATGTGCTGTTCGTAGTGGGCCTTCGCGAACTGTTTCTCAGGATCGCGGCCCGCCTCCGAGGGGTCGTTCGCCTTCCCGTACATGGGCCCGACCGCCTCGTGGGTGAGATCGAGGTTCAGGCGACGCTTCGGGCTGTCCCGGAAGGCGCGGCTCGGATCGGCCAGCGCCACCGGGTCGGCGAGCTCGATCACGCCGCCCGTGTAGCGCGTGCGTAGCCGCTGGGTGGGCTCGACCACGTCGAGGCGCAGGCCCCCGGCGTCGAACGCGTCGTTGTGGTCGATCGAGGCCCGCTTGAAGGCGAACAGCACCCGGCGATCGGGGAGGAACACACAGACGGTCATCTCTGCGCGTCCCTCGTTCGCCCGGTTGCCGAGACGCACGAAGCCACCGAGCCCGCGGCTGGGATCGAAGAAGTTGAAGTACATGCTCTCGTTGAAGTTGGGCTCCGGCCCCAGCGCGTGCAGCCCGTCGTCTTCCGGCGAGAGGTTTCCGAGGATCTTGGCCATGGGGTCTCCTGGGTCAGGGGGCTGCGTTCAGCGCCGTCGCCAACCCCGAGTAACGCGGCTGATCGATGGCGAGCTGGTTGGCGGCGGTGATGCGCAAGTGGTCGGCGAGGCCCGGGCGGTCGAGTCGCATGTCGCCCTCACGGAGTTCGCGGCAGAGTCGCGCGCGCAGGACGGCGAGGGAGCCCTCGCTGTGGAACAGTCGGCGCAGTCGCTCGAGCTCGCACGCGCGATGCGCCGGGCCCAGCGCGCCCTCGCGCAGTGCGATGTCGACCGAGTTCGACGCGACCAGGGCGAGAAAGGCGGCGCGCCCCTCGAGCGCCCCCCGGGCGTCTTCGCGCAGGAAGTCGCGCACGCTCGTCAAGAGCTCGTCGACACGCGGCATGTCGACCGAGCTCGCCGCCGGCGCTTCCTCGACGAGTTCGACCGGGCCGGGGATGATCAGATTCGCGCAGTCGACCTGACACTCGGAGCTCCGGCGCGCCACGGCCGGCCGCTCGACGGTGCGATCGAGCCCACCGCGCCAGGCCACCGCCATCGACAGACTCATCGCCGCCCACCAGAACGAGCCGAACACCTCCCAGAAGCGCACGTGGTCCGGGTCGACCCGCACGCCAGAGACGTGCGCGTAGCCGTCGAGCAGATCCTCGAGGCAGCCGAAGCCTCCGACGGGCAGCTCGGTCCGACCGAAGCGCCACGAGTTGGTGCAGATCCAGCCAAGGTCGCGAATCGGATCCCCGAGGTGGGCGAGCTCCCAATCGAGCACCGCCACCACGCCCTCCGGACCCACCATCAGGTTCCCGTTGCGAAAGTCGTTGTGGACGAGTCGCGCTTCCTGGGTGGGCGGCAGGTGATCGAGGAGCCAGCGCGCCGTGTAGTCGATCATCGGCAGCGACGTCTCGAAGGAGACGTAGCGGTCCCAGACCTCGCGGACGAACGCCTCCGCCGGCACCGTCTTCAGCTTCGCGTCGAGTCCGTGCGCGGCGACGTCGATGCCGTGGATGCGGGCCAGGATCTCACCGCACTGAAAGGCCAGACGCGGACGGACGGCCTCCAGCTCCGGGGCGCGCAGGATCCGCCCGCCGACGGTCTCGCCCTCGAGCCACTCCATGACGAAGCCGGGGCCCAGCCCTTCTTCGGGAGTGAACACGTGGAGGATCTCGGGCTCGGGCACCCCCGCCGCGCGCGCGACCCGAAAGAGCTCGGCCTCGACGGCGAGCCCGGGCCCCGTCGCCTCGTCGCCCGCGTCGAATCCGCCAGCCGCCCGGCGCACCGCGAGCGGTTGCAGCCCCGCCGCGGTCTCGACCTCGAGTCGGTAGGTCTCCTGACTCGCCCCGCCACTCAGACGCCGGACGGAACGCAGGGCGCGAAAGCCGGGCAAGGCGCCGGCCAGGCTCTCGCGCAGACGCTCCTCGAACTCGGCCATGGCGGCCGCAGTGTACGGCGGCTCCGCGCGGCGCTGCCAGCACGACGCGTTGCGCCGCTCAAGACCGTGGCCGGTCGGGCCGAGGGATCCTCCGAGGAGCGCTTCATGGGAATACGGACCGCCAGCGCCGCCGTCGTCCTGTGTCTGCTCGGGCTCCCGGCCAGCGCCGAGATCTACCGGTGGGTCGACGATCAGGGCAACGTCCACTTCACGAGCCGGCTGCACGAAGTCCCGCCCGATCAACGCGGTGTCGCCGAGCGGCCCCTCGGCAGCGGCCAGGGATCCCTCCAACGCTTCGAGGGTTCGTCGCCCCCTCCGGCCGCCGCCTCCCCGGCCCCCGCGACGAAGCGGCCCGGGCGTCGCGGTGCCAGGCCAGAGCCCGAGGAAGAGCGCGTCAACGGGCTCACCGAAGCCCAGTGGCGCGAGCGCGCGGAGGGCTACCGCGCCGCCATCGCTCGCCTCGAGCCCCAGGTCGAAGCCTGCAAGAAGGACCGCTTCCGCTGGAAGTCGGGTGCAGGGCGACGCGCTCGCGATGAAGAGGTCCGCGAAGCCCAGGCCTGCAGCCGCGCGCGCTCGAACCTCTCGATGAACCAGACCTGGCTCGAGAACTGGGTCGAGAGCGGTCGACGCGCGGGCGTGCCGCCGGGGTGGTTCCGCTGAGCTCAGCGACCGCTCGCCGAGGGGCCGGACCAACGCCCGAGCCACCACTGGTTGAACTGCCAGATCGCCTTCTCGAAGCGCGCGAGCGTGCCGACCTCGAAGCTCGCCGCCTGCATCCCGGCCTGGACGGCCTCGCACGCGCCGATGTCCTGTTCGTGCACGGTTCGCACCAGCGCTTGCATCCCGGTCAGCGCCTCGGCCGTCGCCGGATCCTCCCACTGCGCGCGCGTTGCGCAGGTGTAGATCCGCAGCTCGAAGTGCTCGGCGTCCAACGGGAAGAGCTGATACCACGCCGTGCCATGCTTGCCGGGCGCGAACAGGTGGAAGGGATAGACGACGGCGGCCAGCAGCGGATCGACGCCCTCCTCCTTCGCCGGCATCCGCAGGAGCGAGTAGGGGCCGTGGTTGTCGGGAACCTCGGAGCGCGCTGCGGGAAACACCCCTTCGAGCGTGTCGCGATGGGTGGCGATGTGGTGGTACGCCTCCATGAAGTTGTCCACGAGCACCTTCCAGTTGAAGGGCGAGGGATAGGTCGCCGTATGGACCGCCGTCATCTCCGAGATCCCGAAGGGAGCCAGCGCTTCCTCGAGCGGTTCGAGCTGGGGCCCGAGTGCCGCTGCGTGGCCATCGAGGTTCACGAACACCCAGCCCAGCCAGACCTCGCTGCGCACTTCGGGAAGACGACAGTCGTGGAGGGCCGGGTCGTCGCGGTCGATCAAGGGTGCGCCGCGCAAGCGGCCGGTCAGATCGTAGGTCCAGGCGTGATAGGGGCATTGGAAGACGCGGGTGTTGCCCGGCTCGCCCACCAGTTCGGCGCCGCGGTGACGACACACCCGCGACAGCACGCGGATCTCGCCGTCGCTCCCGTGGACCAGCATGAGCCGGTCGCCGAGGAGATCGAGCGGCGCGAAGTCGCCGCGCTCGGGCACCTGGTCGACGCGTCCCGCGCACAGCCAGCCGCCCTCGAAGAGATGGCGGCGTTCCAGGGCGTAGACCGCGGGCGACGTGTACGCCTCGGCGGGGAGCGTGCCTGCCTTCTCGAGCGGTCGCGCCGCCGCCTCCAGTGACTCGGGTGAGAGCGGAAGCGGTTCGGTCACGCTGTGGCCCCCTACCCGCCTCGTTCAGCTGCCCGCGAGCAGCGAGCGCAGTTCCGAGACGGATGGAACGCCCGCATCGGCGTAGACGACGTTCCCACTCCCGTCGACGATGATCGTGGCGGGCAGCGCGTCGATCCGCAGCGCTTCCATCACCGCCGCCTGCACCGCAGCGCGGTCCGTCTCGGGAAGCGGCATCAGCATCTCGTAGGCCGGCTCGTTTTCGTCGCGGTAGCGCTCGAGCTTCGCCGGGTCGTCGTCTTCGTCGACGGGCACGCCGAGCAGGGCCACGTCCTTCGCGTCGAAGGCGTCGCGCAGCAGCGCGATCTGGGGGAGCTCGCCTTTGCAGGTCTCGCACCAGGTGGCCATCGTGGTGAGCATGCGCAGCTTCGCGCCGTTGCTCGAACCGTAGGAGCTCAGCGCGAGCTTCTTCAGCGCGAGCGATCGGGGCGACGCCTGCCGGGCCTTCGCCGCGAGCCCGGGGCGCCGGTAGGGCTCGACGACGACCCCCGAACCGTCCGGCGATTCGGCCGGATCCTCATAGAGCGTGACCAGCGAACCCGCGTCCGCGGCGGCGACTTCTTGCAGCTTCCCCGAAGGCCAGCGCACCTGGAGGCCCAGCGCGCCCGGATCCTCACCGAGCCCGACGAGCAGCGTGCGGCTGTTCTGGGACGAGAACCCCTCTCCCGCGCGATGCTCGCGGACGATCCGGGAATCGCCCATCGTGAGCTCCACGCGGGCGCCGTAGCCATCGCGGTTCGAACGGGTCGGGTCCGGATCGCCTCCGCGATGGCTGCCCACGAAACGGAGCGCCAGCATCTCCCGGTTCGGGCCGAGGTCACCGATGCGGTTGCGGAAGAGCTGGAAGCTCGGCGCATTCGCGTTCACGACGGCGAGGTCGATGTAGCCGTCCCGGTCGTAGTCGAGGATGCCCATCGCCCGACCATCTGCCGGATGGTCCATCCCCGACAGCCCGGACACGTCCTCGAAGCGGCCCGCCGCTTCGCTGAGGAACAGGTTGTTGCGCTCGTTGCCACTGAACGACACGCCTTCGATGTAGCCGGCCGAGTGCGGCCCCTGGCTGCGATCGAAGATCGAGGGTTCCGGGGAGTTCGGATCGTCGCGGGCGACCGCCCGCCAGAACACGCTTCAGGTGTCGCCGGAGAGCGCGACCTCGCGGGGCGCGGTGTAGAAACCGTTCAGCACCGCGAGATCGAGGTAGCCGTCGTTGTCCACGTCGCCGAACTGAGAAGACCAGGACCAGCCCGTCTCCTGAACGGCGAGGCCAGGCGGCTTTCGCTCGGAGACCTTCTCGAAGGATCCGGACTGGTTGCGGTAGAGGTAGTTGCCCGCGGTCGCGTCGGCGATCTTCGGGTTCAGATACGTCAGCTGATCGGTGATGCGGGTGCCGGCCGTGCTGTACATGTTCGTCGCGTACAGGTCCAGCTCACCGTCCCGGTCGTAGTCGCCCCAGGATGCACCCATGCCGAGACCGAAGTGGGTGATGCCCGACTCTTCGCTCACGTCCACGAAGCGCCCCTCGCCGTCATTGCGAATCATGGCGTCGGGCGCGAAGTCGTTCGACAGATAGAGATCCGGGTCGCCATCGCCGTCGAAGTCGGACCAGGTCGCCTGGAAGGAGTTGCGCCAGGACGCGAGGGCCCCGGGGCTTCGCACGCGCGTGAAGCCCTTCGCCCCGCCATTGTGGAAGAGGACGTTCGGCGGACCGGCGCTGTCGTAGAAGACGTTCTGCCCGCCGCGGGTGCGTCGCTTGACCACCTCGGCGACTTCGCCCGGGTCCAGGAATCCCTTCAGCGTCCTCTCGGTCTGGCGCAGCGACGAATAGGTCGTGACGTAGAGATCGAGGAGGCCGTCCTGATCGTAGTCGGCAGCCGAGAGGCCGGACACGAAGTACGGCAGTGCCACATCGAAGCGCTCCCCGGAACGATCGGCGAATCGGCCGTCCACGTTCTCGAAGTAGAGGCTGCGTCGCTCGGTGCGCCCGAGGAAGAGGTCGTCGTCGCCGTCGTTGTCGAAGTCGGCGAAGAGCGCCGCCGAGCAGTAGGAATCGACGTCGATCCCGAGTTCGCCCGCCACCTCTTCGAAACGCCCGTTCCCCAGGTTGCGGAAGAATTGGTTCTTCCCGAGCCGCAACATCACGTAGATGTCGTCGAAGCCGTCGCGGTCGATGTCGACCACCGCGACGCCGGGCTGCCGGTCGTTGGCGGGATCGATGAAGTTGTCGTGGGGCAGTTCGAACGACTTTCCCGCGCGCGAGGCCAGGATGCGGTCCGCCACGAGGCGTTCGTGGATGTTGAAGCGCGCGCGGGAGCGGGCCTCGCGGCTCGGCAGCGCGAAGTCGACCACTTCCTCGAACAGACGCTCGGGCGCATCGAGACGACGGGCGTCGACGAGCTCCCAGGATTCGATGCGCCAGTTCTCGGACTTCGTGACGTCTTTCCCGGGCAGGGGCCGCCAGCGCATCTTCTGCATGGACTTCACCCAGGACAGCTCGCCCGACGCGAGCACCGCCAGCGCGGTGAACTTCACGTCCGTCTCGAAGCGCTCGGGATCGCCCGGGACGAACCGGCCGCTCTTGATCTTGAGCTTCGCGTGCTCGAAGCGGGCCACGCCATCGAGGAGCGGACGCCAAAGGTCGAGGTCCGGCGTCCCCACCGTCTTCGGGCCGACCACGGGCCAGTCCCGCACTGCGATCCCGACCGCGCCGAGCGCCGGCCCGGAGGCACTCTCCGCGGGTTCGGGTGCCAGATCCCAGACCTCGAGCACCGCCGGCCAGAACAGCTCGCGGGTGCGCGCGTCGGGGAGCTGGAGGTTCTTGATCGCGAACGCCAGCTCGCCGAGCTGCGCGCGCATCTGCTCGATCAGGTCCTCGGAGCGGACCACGGCGTCTAGACGCTGCTGGTCGTTCTCGGTCCGCGGCTCGGCGAGCATCGGGTTCTCGACGGGCGGCGGCGTGGCGCGCGGCGGCGGCTCGGGCTCGGACTCGGAGCAGCCGGCCAGGACGCCCGCCAGGAAGAGCGTGCAGGCGACGCCGATCGGGGCCGAGGCGAGGGGAGCGAGGATTCTCGGGAGGGGCAGCTTCACGGGATCCCGGGTTGGGGGCGCAGGCGACCTATCTTATCGGAACGCGCGGGCGGCGTCTGGAGTGCGCCTGAGGCACCACCGCCGTCTGCCTGCCTTGCCTCCCGTCACCGCCTGCTTCCATTGCCGAACCACTGCCTGCTTCCTTTGCCACCCACCGCCCGTCGCCGAGGCCGAATGCCCCAACGATCCCGCGCTCCGCACCCCCAACCCCCGTCCCCGCCGCGCGCGCGGGCGGAGCCGGCGGCCTCCTCGCGGTGACGGCGCCCTCCTCGCTTCAGGGCCAGCTCGCTGTCGTTACCGGATCGAGTCGGGGCATCGGGCGGAGCGTGGCCCACACCCTCGTCGGCGAAGGCGCCCGGGTGGTCGTGAACGGACGCCATGCCGACGCCGTGGAGCGCGTGGTGGGCGAGCTCGTCGCGGCAGGTGGCGACGCGGTGGGCTGCGTCGGGTCGGTCGCGGATTTCGACTTGGCTGGCAAACTCGTCGCCCAGGCGCGCGACACGTTCGGGCGTCTCGACGTGCTGATCAACTGCGCCGGCATCGCCGAGCCCGAAGGTTCCTCGATCCTCGATCTCGCCCCCGAGGCCTGGCACGAGCTGGTGGACTCCCATCTCACCGCCACCTTCCACACCTGCCGTCACGCAGCGCCGCTCTTCGTCGCCCAGCGCTCCGGCGCGATCCTCAACACCAGCTCCCACGCCTACCTCGGCCACTACGGGGGGACGGGCTACCCGGCCGGCAAGGGCGGGATCAACAGCCTGACGTTCGCGATCGCCGCCGAACTCCGCGAGCACGGCGTGCGGGCGAACGCGATCTGCCCGGGCGCCCGCACGCGCCTCAGCAGCGGCCCTGCCTACGAGGCGAAGATCCGAGACCTCCATGCGCGTGGGATCATGAACGACCTGCAGCGCGACGCGTCGCTTGCCCCCGATGCGCCCGGGTTCGTCGGTCCGCTCTACGCCGCGCTCGCCGGGCAACGCGCCGCCGCCTGGACCGGGCGTCTGTTCACGGCCGTGGGAGGCTACGTCGGACTCCACACCGGCGGGAGCGAGACCCTGCTGGCCTACCGCCCGACCGAGCAGGGTCCGTGGCCGGTGCCCGAGCTCGCCGCGGCCCTCGAACAGGCGACGCCCCCGAGCTAGGCGGGTGCGCGGCGACGCACCCGCCGGAGGTGACGGGCGGCGCAGGCCACCAGGAGCCCAACCGCCCCTGCCGTCCACACGGCTCCCCCACTCGGCACGGGCGTCGACGCGGCGCTCTCCACGATCAGGCGCGGCGGCAGCCGGACGATCGAGGTGCTCTCGCGACTGCCGACCGTGACTTCGTCGTCGTGGCCGTTCCCGCCGGACATGCCGTCGCGGGCCGAGCGGAGGTTGAAGCCGGCGACCGCCGCCTGGCTGCCCTGCAGCGTCGTGAGGTAGGAGGCCACGTCGAAGCGCACCGGCGGCGTGGTCGAGCTGAGCGTCACGGTGTCGACGAGGGCCGCGCCCGCGTCGGCGTCGGCAAGTTCGACGACGCCGTCCCCCTCGTAGCCGTAGAGCTCGAAGTCCGCGGAGCCGCCGCTCGTGGAGAGCTGGGACGCGTCGAGTTCGAGGGTCGCTGCCAGGATCGGTGCGCCGGGAAGCATCGCGAGATCGAACTCGAGCATCGCCCGGCGGGTGATGAAGATCGACAGGAACTGGGTGACCTGGCTGTGCGCTCGGAGCGACGAGCCCGTCGTCGTGATCGTGTCGAAGGTCCCATCCGTCGGGTCGTCGGTCGCGTAGCCGTCCTCGAGGACGGGCAGCCAACGCCAGATGTGGGGCGGCACCGCCGGCCCGCTGACGTCCCACTCGATCATGAGCTCGGGCGGGTCCGACGCCAGCTCCGACGCGCCGAAACGCAGCCGCGCGTTCGCCGAACTCTCGTCGGTGCGCAACGAGAGCCCCAGCGTAGGAACGCCCCGCGAGACGAGACTCTCGACGTAGCCCGTCACGTCCACCACGACGAACGCCGGAACGCTCGAGTAGAAGGTCTGACCCGCGAGGGTGTTCGAAGCCTCGGCGTCGCCGAGATCGATCGATCCGTCGGCCACGTAGCCGTGGACGTCGATGCGCGAGGGTGCGGTGCCACCGCCGAACTGGGTCAGCCGCAAGGTGGCCGAGGTGATCGTGGCGCCGACCGGAATCGCCGTCAGGTCGAACTCGAGGGCGCCGCGGCGCAACACGTTCTGGCTCGCGATGCTCTCGAGATCGATCGCCACGTCCGTCGCATCGATCGTGTCGAAGACGCCGTCACGTGGATCGTCGCTCAGCTCTCCATCGGCGATCGGTACCAGCACGGAAGTCGCCCCGAAGGCCCCGCTCGTCAACAGGACGGCGATCGCGGCGCCGAGCCCCCCGGCCACGCCCTGGCGTCGCGCCCGGACGAACGCCAGGCCCACGTCTCCCCACCGTTCACGCATCGGCTCACCCCCCGGTTGATTCGTCTGCGCGTCCTCGGGCAGTGTATCGGCTTCTCGAAACCGCCCCTAGCCACCCCGGAGTTCCCCATGGCCTCGAACAAAGCCACCGTCCAGACCTTCTTCGATTCGCTCTGGACCGACCCGGAGCTCGCGCGTTCGCTGGCCACCGAGGACGTCACCTGGATCACGACGCGCTCCATGCCCATCCCGGGCAACGAGAGTTCGATCGAACACCAGGGGTTCGAAGCGGTGCTCAATGTCGCCAACAGCGGGAAGGACCTCGATGTCGGGTATCTGCCCGAGACGATGGAGCACCCCCATCGCCTCTACCTCGAGGCCGAGGACGACCACGTCGTCTACCAGTTCACGATGACCTGCAAGACGAAGCAGGGCCGCGACTACATCAACGACTATCTGTTCCTGGTGAAGCTGCGCGACGGCAAGATCGCGCGCTTCCAGGAGTACTGGGACTCGAAGCAGGCCTTCGACCTGCTCTTCGGCTCGGGCTAGCGCGCGCCGCCCTTACTTCAGCACTTCCGCGAGCGAGGTGAACTTGCCGCCGCGCAGCAGCTTGAGCTGATGCTCGAGCCAGCCTTCGAGCCAGAAGTTCCCGGTCGTGCAGAAGGTACGCGCGTCGGCAAGCAGGGATTCGTGCACCTCGATGCACAGGGCCACGGCCCCCGCATGCTGGGGTTCGGCGGCGAGGACGATGTCGAGCAGGTGGAGCGCCGCCTCGCGCTCACCACCCGAGGCCTTCTTCCGGGCCCGCTCGACCACCGCGTCGGCTCCCGCGAGTTCCAGCAGGTCGCGGAAGACCGCCGACTGGGGCACGCCGTAGAGCTCCGTCGTCGACGCGTGCTTGAACCAACCCGCGTAGTTCTCCCAGATCGCGCGCACGCTCCACGAGACCATCCCGTAGCCCTGCCCCACCTCGCATTCGGGCGGCAGCGTGATCTCCTGCTGGAGGGTCGCGAGATCCTTGCCCTGGTTCATGCCCTTCACGACCGCGTCGTGGACGTGCTGGATGGCGTCGCGAATCGCCGTCACCTCGCGCTGGATCAGCTCGGCCCCGACGACCGGCGCGTGGTGGCCGTAGAGGATGGCTTCGGGCTCCAGGTCGAGGACGGTCTGGGCCGCCTCGGCGCAGGTGAGCGCGTCGCGGTAGCGGTCGCCGCGGATCGTCACGAGGTTCGGGAAGTGCCCGAAGGGACACCCGAAGAGATTCCCCGTGAAGCACAGCCGCGACTCCGGCAGCCAAACGATCAACGAGTCGTTGGTCTCGGCGCCCATTTGTCCGATCAGCACGATCTCGACACCGCCGAGCGTCAGCGTGTGGCGGTCTTCGAAGAGTACGTCGGCGGTCGGGGTGTCCTGGGGGTTCAGGTCGGTGTAGCCGGCCTCGGCGTAGGCCTGGAACACCTTCGGGAAGGTGTCGGCGAACCGGAAGGCGGAGCGCGCCTGGCGAAACCGCGTCAGTCGCCGGTCGTAGGACTGATGCTCCGGGTTGTTCGCGTGGGCCACGTACTGGAGCCCCGGGTTGCGGTCGCGGAAGAACTGGACGCCGCCGACGTGGTCGACGTGGCCCTGGGTCGTCACCACGTACCGGAGCTTGCCGTCGATCTCGCCGGCGAGTTCGCGGAAGTTGTGGTGGTGCACCGGCGCCTCGAACCCCATGCCGGTGTTGATCAGCACGTTCCCCTCGGACGTCTCGATCAGGTAGGTGTTCGAGTTGCCCTCGGACATCGACACGGAATCGTTGAAGCGGGTGCACCAGCCGAAGCGGGCCGCCTCGGGACCGGTCGGTCGACTCTTGTAGAGGGGCTCGCCTCGTTCGCTCATTCGGACTCCTATCTCGCCATGCCGGAACGCCGCGGGCGTCCGGCGCTACATCACCGAGTAGCCGCCGTCGACGTTGAGGGTCTGACCGGTGATGAAGCGAGCCGCCGGGCTCGCCAGGAACAAGAAGGTCGGCGCGACGTCGCCGGGCACGCCCCAGCGCGCCATCGGCACCCGCGCCAGTTCGGCGGACTCGATCGCCTCCATGCCCTTCGCCTTCATCACCGAGGTCATGTTCGTATCGATCAGACCGGGCGCGACGGCGTTCACGCGCACGTTCTCGCGCGCCCAGGCGACGCCCAGGTTCAGGGTCATCTGCACGATCCCCGCCTTCGCGGCGCCGTAGCCGGGTACCAGCGGCACGGCGCGAAACGCCGACATGCTCGCGCAGTTCACGACGCTGCCCCCACCCTCGAGCGCGCTCTTCGCGAGCAGGGGCTTCGCGCCGACGGCCAGGCGAAAGCCGCTGACCAGGTGCATCTGCAGGGCCTCGGCGAAGGTCTCGGGCTTCCACTCGTCCTTCGCCACGAGGTTCGCACCCGCGTTGTTCACGAGCACGTCGAGACGATCGAGGCCGCCGACGAGGGCGTCGAGGGACGCCGCGTTCGTCATCTCCGCGGACGCGTACTCGAAGCGCGACAGATCGCGGTCGTAGTCGCTCGCTGCGGCCTTGCGGCCGGTGACGAGCACTTCGGCTCCGGCGTCGGCGAAAGCGCTCGCCACCCCGTAGCCAATGCCCGAGGTGCCGCCCGTGACGAGCACCCGGCAGCCGGCGAAGTCGAACCGAACCGCGTCCATCCCTGGATCCCTCTCCTGGCTCCCTTCCCGATCCGCCCGGGCCGCGTCCGTGTCAGACGTGGGGATTCTGGTAGAGCTCGACCATCATGCCACCCTGCTCGGCCGGCCCCTCGAGATAGGCCCAGGCAATGTCGGCCGCGGGAAAGGCGTGAGACCACACGACCGAGAAGCCCTTCGACTCGAGCTTCTCCTGGGCGCTGGCGAGATCTTCGATCTTGAAGCGGACGTGGTGCACGCCCTCTCCGCCGCGGTCGAGGGCTTCCTTGTGGGGGCTGTCGCCCGACACCCACTCGATCAGCTCCACTTCGAGATCGCCCGAGCGCCCGAAGCCCATCCGCAGCTTCACGTCCGACGAGCGGCCGCGGTAGTTCGTGCCCTCGAGGTCGCTGTCCATCGTCTGGAAAGGGCCGAAGAGCGGTCCGAACGACTGGAGCGCCTTCTCGAGATCGCGCACCACGTAGCCCACCTGGTCGATGGGCGGCAGTCCGAGTTCGGCGGCGAGCGAGGCAGCGTCCATGGGCATCTCCTGGCGGGCGCCCATCATAGACGGGTCGTCGCGTCGACGCGCGAAGAACCCGTCCCGTCGGCAGGAAGGACCGGAAGTCCGGGGAAGGTCAGGCGCTCGTTAGAACTGGCCGGGCCGCAGTACCGCGTCGGAGCCGCCGTCTGCCCACATCACCGAACCGTGCACGTAGGACGCGGCGTCGCTCAGCAAGAAGCAGATCACCTGGGCGATCTCTTCGGGCTGGGCCGGACGTCCGAGCGGGATCGGAATGTCCCCCACGAACTTGCCGAGCACCGGGTGATCCGCGGAGCCCCGAAACAGCGGTGTCTCGGTGGTGCCCGGCGCAATCGCGTTGAGTCGTACGCCCGCCTCGCCCCAGGCGGCAGCGCGCTGCCGCACCGCGCGCGCGACCGCGTGCTTCGACATCGGGTAGGCGGCCGCGGCCGTCCCGCCCGGCAGCTCCTTCACTGCGCGCTCCTCGTCGCCGGCAAGCATCGCCTGGACGAAAGGGTGCTCGTCGGGGGAACCCAACTGGGCCGAGTTCGAGGAGACCACGACCGCCGCCGCGCCGGGCTGACCCTCGAGTGACTCGGCCAGACCGTCGAGCACAGCGAGCGCCCCGAAGTAGTTCACGCGCGGGACCAGATCGCCTTGCTCGATGTGCCCACCCACGCCGGCCGCCACCACGAGCTTCTGGATGCCGTCGGGGGTGGCCTCGCGAACGCCGGCGACGGCCGCCTCGCGCCCCTCGGGCGTCGAGACGTCGGCGACGACCTCTGCGTCGCGCAGGTCGACCCCGACGACACGCATGCCATCGGCCTCGAGCAGCGCGCGGACGGCTTTGCCGATCCCCGATGCCGAACCCGTCACGACCGCCACGCTCATCCCGCCGGTACCTCCACTTCCTGAAACTGTTCCCCCACCCACCGGTACTTCGGCGCGATGTAAGCCACCCAGCCGGCGAGGGCGACCGCGACCGGCAGCTTCGGCAGCAACGCGAAGGCCGCGATCCAGGCCGCAATGAATCCGATCCAACGCAGCCCTGCGTAGAGGATGTGTTTCGGCGAGCGGAAGCCACGCGGCCCCAGGAACCAGCCGTTCGCCATCAACAACGACGAGAACAGCGGCCAGGGGATCCCCCTCGAATCGAGGGGCGGGTCGGTGTCCAGCGCGGCGTCGCCCTGGGTCCCGTCGCCCGCGAGGGCCTGCTCGAGGCGAGACCACACGTACTCGGCCGTGGGTCGCTCGGTGGCGCCGCCCATGTTCTGGTGGGTCGGGACGCCACGCCAGCGATAGAGCACGCGGCCCCCCGCTCCGACGGCCAGGACACCGGGCTGGAAGTAGCCGTTCGGGTGGGTGACTTCGAAGTCGGCGTCCGAGGCGGCGACGCTCCTCTCGAGGAACTCGATGCGCTCGTTCACGAACAGATCCACCCAGCCCCGTTCGCGACAGGTCTCGGCGATCTCGTGGTGGGGATCACCGACGGTTTCGAAATCGAGCTCCCAGTCCGTCCGGGCGCGGGCGCTCAGCCCCTGCGGTTCACTCGAAACCGCGTAGATCTCGCCGCCCGCGGCACGCACCTTCGCGGCCACCCCTTCCTTCACGTAGCCCCGCAACTCGGAGCGACAGGGCGGTCACCAGAAACCGCGATAGAAGACGAGCACCACGAAGGCGTGCTGCGAGAGCGCGCGGTCGAGCCAGCTGCGCCGCGCGCCCGGCGGCGGGTCGAGCTCGGCCTGGGGCGAGCCGCTGACCGGAGCCGCGTCGTCGGCCAGCTGCACTTCGTAGCCGGCGTCGCTCGGCGTGACGCGGAAGGACTGCTGCTCACAGCGATCGCCGCCACACAACACGAGACGCAGCTCGCGCGCGCCGGCACTGGCCAGTGCGGCGTCGGGGTCGAGGATCCCGGTCACCTCGAAATCGAGGTCCTGGGTGCCGTTCCACCAGGCGAGCGCCGCTTCGACTTCGGCGGCGAGCCCATCGGGAATCGTGGCTTGGACTTGGGCCATGAGGCCTCCGGGTTCGGGCGCGAAGTTACTTGGCGCGGCTCGCGAGAATTCCGAGCAGGCGCAGGGTCTCGTCCGGGTCCATCCGGCCCACCGGCGAGCTTCCGTACATCGAGGCCATCACGCGCCCTTTCTGGGTCAGGATGAACTCGCTCGGCTGAATGTGATCGCGGCGCTCTTCCCACCAGGCGCCGATGCGGTCGCCGACGTCCCGCGTCACGCCGTACCCGACCGGGTAGCCGAGATCGGCCGCCACCTTGGCCGTGTCGTCTTCGGAGTCGACCGTCGCGGCGAAGAGGCTGGTTCCGAGCTTCGAGAACGCATCCCGGCGTTCTTCATAGCCGGCGAGCAGCCGGCGACAGAATGGTCACCAATGGCCGCGATAGAAGAGGACCACCGCGTACGGCGTCTCGATGTCGTCGGGCAGGGTCACCGACCCACCCCCGACGAGCGACAGGGTCACGCTCGGGAAGGTGTCCAGCAGATTCAGTTTCTCGGCCATGGCGGGCTCCCGGCGGGGCGCGAAGTCCACAGAGTGGGTGCTTCGTCCGGGAACGGCAAGCCAAAACCAGGCGTCGTTCAGCCCTCGGCCGCGATGGCGTTGAGGGCCGAGCCGGCGCGAAACCAGACGAGTTCAGCCGATGTGTAGGAGTGCTCGAGGAGGATCTCGGTGGTCGTCCCGTCGGCATGACGAATGCGCCCCTCCACCGGCGCGCCCTCCCCGAGCGTGGCCAGCCCGGTCAGGTCGATGCGGTCGTCGCGACCCACCCGGTCGTAGTGGGCCGGATCGCGGAAGGTCAGCGCCAGGATCCCCTGCTTCTTGAGGTTCGATTCATGGATCCGGGCGAAGCCCCGGGCGATCACGGCCGCGCACCCCAGCAACCGCGGCGAGAGCGCGGCGTGCTCGCGACTGCTGCCCTCCCCGTAGTTCGCGTCGCCGACGATCACCCAGCGCAGGCCTTCGGCCTGCCAGGCCCGCGCCTGGCGCGCGACGCCTTTGCGCGTCGTCCCGAGGAAGGCGTCGATCGCTCCACTCAGCAGGTTCTCGCTGAAGCGCTCGAGGTGACCGCGGTAGCGCAGCCACGCGCCGGCCGGCGAGATCTGGTCGGTGGTGGTCCGGCCGGCGGTCTTGATCAGCACGGGGAGGTTCTGGAAGTCGCGCCCGTCCCAGGCCGGCCAGGGTTCGAGCCGCTGCAAGCGCTCACTGTCCGGCGCGATGGTGAGCGCGACGCCACGACCATCCGCGGGAGGAGCCACGTAGGCGTCGCTCGCGCCGGCGAAGCCGTCGGGCGGCACGTCCGGCGCGGGCGTGGGCGCGTCCAGCCGGAAAGCTCGACCCTCCCGATCCACGAGCGTGTCGCGGGTGGGATCGAAGGAGAGGCGACCGGCGAGCGCGAACGCCACCACCAGCTCGGGACTCGCGATGAACGCCTGGGTGCTGCGCCGCCCGTCGTTGCGCCCCCGGAAGTTGCGGTTGAAGCTGGTCACGATGCTCGATGCAGCGTCGGCGTCGCTGCCGTCCTGGCGACGCCACTGCCCGATGCAGGGCCCGCAGGCGCTGGCGAGCTCGCGGGCACCGAGGCTTCGCAACGCCTCGAGCTGGCCGTCGCGTTCGACCGTGGCCCGCGTTCGCTCCGATCCGGGCGTCACCCAGAGCGGCACCCGAGCCTGGACGCCGTGCTCCGAGGCCTGCGCGGCCACTTGCGCCGCCCGGGTCAGGTCCTGGTAGGACGAGTTGGTGCAGCTGCCGACCAGCGCCGCCGAGAGTGCGTCGACGACTTCGCTCTTCCCGGTTCGCACCTCGTCGGCGAGCTGGGAGAGGGGGCGCGCCCGATCGGGCGCGTGGGGACCGACGACGTGGGGTTCGAGTGTGGAGAGGTCGAGGTCGATGACCTCGTCGTAGTGCGCGCCGGGATCGGCCTCGACCTCGGGATCGGCGCTCAGGTCAGCGGCGTGGGCCGCCGCGAGTGTTGCAACCGCGCCGCGTCCCGTAGCCCTGAGGTAAGCGCAGATCGCGTCGTCGGCCGGGAACACGGAGGTGGTCGCGCCGACTTCCGCTCCCATGTTTGCGATCGTCGCCTTCCCGGTCGCCGCGAGGGTGCGGGTTCCAGGCCCGAGGTATTCGAGGATCGCGTGGGTGCCGCCGGCAGTGGTGAGACGTCCCGCGAGCCAGAGAATGACGTCCTTCGGAGACGCCCAGCCCGAGAGCACACCGCGCAGGACGACGCCGATTCGGCGCGGATAACGCAGTTCCCAGGGCAGACCCGCCATCGCCTCGACCGCGTCCGCCCCGCCGACGCCCACGGCGCAAGCCCCCAGCCCGCCGGCGTTCGGAGTATGCGAGTCGGTACCCAGAACGAGCGCGCCCGGAAACGCGTAGGTCTCGAGAACGACCTGGTGAATGATGCCGGCGCCCGGTGCCCAGAAACCGGCGCCATAGCGTGCCGCGGCCGAACGCAAGAAGGTGTAGACCTCGTCGTTCTCGCGACGCGACGCGGACAGGTCCGACGCGGCCCCGTCACGGGCCTGCACGAGATGGTCGCAGTGGATCGAGGTGGGGATCGCGACGCGCTCCCGCTCCAACTGGGCGAATTGGAGCATCGCCGTCTGCCCCAGGACGTCTTGCAGGACGACCCGGTCGGGCCGCAGCACGAGCCGGCTCTCGCCGGGGCAGAGCCTGCCGCGCGGCGGCTCGTGCAGGTGACCGAACAGGAGCTTGTCGGCCAGCGTGAGCGGTCGCCCCAGGTGGGCGCGGGCTTCGCCCACGCGCTCCGCCAGGCGTGCGTAGACCCCCGCCGCCTGCGCGGCGAGGCCGTCGGTCGGGTTGGCGGCTTCGTCGGATCGGGGATGGGCATCCATGGGGAGACCTTCGCCGGACCGCGCCTTCCCGTAAAATGGATTATTCTGATGAATTGATGCATTTCGATCATCAATGAGATCCGCCCGCTCGCACCCATCCAGGCCCAGCATGCACGTCGACATTCTCGGACTCGAAGCATTCCTCGCGATCGCCGAGCACGGGCGCTTCACCCCAGCGGCCCGCGCGCTGCACATCACCCAGACCGCCCTCACCCGCCGTCTCCAGCAGTTCGAGGCCGACCTCGGCGTGGCCCTGGTCGAACGCACCACACGCTCGGTCGGTCTCACTCCGGTCGGCGAGCGTTTCCTGCCGCGGGCGCGGCGCCTGCTCGGCGAGCTGCGCGCCTCGCTCGTGGAGCTCCGCGAGACGGGTCGGGCCGAGCGCGGCGACGTCGCGATCGCCTGCGTGCCCACCGTCGGCGTCCAGTACCTGCCCCGAGTGATCCAGGCCTATGCCCGCGAGTACCCCGAGAACCGGGTGCAGATCCTCGACCACGCCTCGGCCCACGTGATCGAAGCGGTGCGGCGCCGCGAGGTCGAGTTCGGCATCGCGATCGCCGGCGCACTGCCGACCGAACTCGAGAGCAAACCTCTGCTCGAAGATCGCTTCGTGCTCATCTGCCGACGCGACCACCCGCTCGCCGAGCGCAAGCGCCTGGCCTGGCGAAAGCTCACGGGTCACCCCCTCGTCTTCGTGGGCAGCGCGAGCGGCAACCGCCCGCTCCTCGAAGCCGCGCTGACCGACGCTCCGCCACGCCTCGACGTGCAGTACGAGGTGCAACGCAGCTCGACCGCAGTCGGACTGGCCGCCGCAGGTGTCGCGGCGGCCATCGTGCCGGCGCTGGCCGTCCAGGCCGGGGCCCACCCGAAGCTGCGGGTGGTTCCCCTGGTCGAACCGGTGGTCTCGCGGAGCCTCGTGCTGGTCACGCGCAAAGGCGGCGAACTCTCGCCGGCGGCGGCCGCGCTCTTCGCGCGGCTACGCCGGGGCATCTAGAGCCCGCCGGCCTCGCGCCGCAGCCCCTCGACGTAGAAGTTGCACATCACGGGAAGCGTGGCCTGCAACGAAACCGCCCGCGTCGCGCGCTCCTCGCGCGAGGGCAACGCGAACCTTCCGGAGAGTAAGCGGGCGAGCCAGCGGCTCTGCTGTTCGGCGAGCGGCCACAGCGCACACATCACCCGACAGCAGCCCAGAAAGAAGAGATCGTCGAACGAGGGATGCGCGATGCGCTGGTAGAGCGCCAGGTCGGGCGCGGGCGCCCCGAGGATGTCGTCGCCGAGAAAGGGAAAGCCGAGCTGGTAGCCCGTCCCGTAGAGCAGCACGTCGGCCTCGACCGCACTCCCATCGGAGAAGACGACCGTCTTCCCGTCGAAGCGCTCGATCCCGGGTCGCACCTCGATGCGACCGGCCTGGAGCGCGGGAATGAAGTCGAGCGACATGGTGGGGCGGTCCTCCCAAGGCTCGATCGTGGGTTCGGGCAGGCCCAGTGCGCGGGCTCCGCCGAGCTTCTCGCTCTGGGCGCGCAGCATGCCGCCGAAGAGCTTGCGCATGGCCCAGGCACCGTCTTCGGGCGAGAGCTGGCGAGCCTCCTCGGGCAAAGGGGCCGACGGGTGGAGCGACTTCGCATCGAGAGGTTCCCCGTCGATGACCTTCGGTAGCACCCAGCGCCCGGACCGAGCCGAGAGCACGACCTTGGCCGCATGGCCCGCCGGTGCCTGGGGATCCGAGAGCTCGGCGGCCACTTCCGCCGCGCTGCTGCCGAGACCCACCACCACCACCTGCTTTCCGCGACAGTCCACCGGTGCGCTGGCATCGAGATAGTCGTACACGTGGAGCTGGGCGCCGGCGAAGTTGCCGCGAGTCGCGTCGTGGGGCCGCTTCGGCGTGTGGTATTGGCCCGTGGCCACGGCGACGACATCGAACTCGCGGGTCTCGCCGTCGCCCATCTCGAGCCGCCACCCCCCGCGGTCGCGGGGCGTCGCCTGCTCCACCCGCTGCCCGAAGCGAATGTGGGGCCACAGGTCGAAGTGCTGCGCGTAGGCTTCGAAGTACGCGACCATCTGCGCGGCGCTCGGATAGACCGGTGCGTCTTCCGCGAACGGGAAATCCGAGTACGCCATGCCCCGCGTCGACGTGTTCGTCTGCAGCGAGCGATAGCCGCCGCCCGGGGCGTCCTCCACGTTCCAGATGCCACCCACGCCCTTCCCGGCTTCGAGGCATTCCACCGCCACACCGAACTCGCGCAGCGTCTTCGTCGCGGCGAGACCACAGGGCCCTGCGCCGATCACGGCCACGCGGGGGGAAGTCGTCATGGGAGGCTCTCCCGGGTGGGTTCGCGGCGAACTAGCCGGCGACGCGCCCGGTCTCGAAGGAGCCGAGATCGTCGCGATCGGCGCGCTCCCGATAGACCGAGAAGCTGTGGGGCCACTGAGTGACGATGCGCCCGGACGGGCTCCGGTAGTAGCCGTTGCAGCCCGCGTGGAGGACGTCGATGCCCCCGAGCTCCTGCTGCAGCTCGTCGTTGAATCGGTCCATCACGTCGCGCCGCACGTCGATCCAATCGGCGCCGGACTTCTCCGCCTCGGCGACGAGCCGCAGGGCGTAGGCGATCTGGAACTCGAGCATCAGGAGGATCGAGTTGCCCCCGTTCGTGTTCGGCCCGTAGAGCATGAAGAGGTTCGGAAACCCGTGGGTCGTGACCCCGAGGTACGCCTCGGGCCCGTCGGCCCAGGCCTCGCCGATCGGAACGCCGTGGCGCCCCGTCACCTCGATCCCGCTCACATAGCGCTGGGTGTGGAAGCCCGTCGCGAGCAGGATCGTATCGACGTCGCGTTCGATGCCGTCCTGGGTCACCACGCCGTGGGACGTGACCCGCTCGATCGGGACCGTGACCAGCTCGACGTTGTCGCGATTGAAGCTCTGGAGATAGTCGTTCGAGATCAGCGGGCGCTTGCAACCGAACGGATGGTCCGGCGTGAGTTTCGCGCGCAGCTCCGGATCTTCGACCACCTCAAGCGCCTGGCGCCCGATCTCTTCGGCGGCGCGAAACGGCTCGGGATTGCTGTAGGTGAGCGCCACCTCGACGATCTGATAGATCTCCTCGCGCCGCGCGGCCATCAGCTCCGGGTGGGTTCGGAACCGCTCTCGTTCGGCATCCGTGTAGGGATCGTCCTGCTTCGGGAGCACCCAGTTCGCGGTGCGCTGGAAGACATGGAGCCGTTCCACCCGGGGCGCGACCTCCGGCACGAACTGGACGGCGCTGGCCGCGCTTCCGATGACGGCGACGCGTTCCCCCGCGAAGTCGTGGTCGTGGTTCCATTCGGCGGAGTGGAAGCAGACGCCCTCGAAGGTCTCGAGGCCGGCAATGTCGGGACGTGCCATCTCGCCGAACATCCCCACGGCGCTGATCACGTACTGGGCCTCGACCGCGGCTCCGTTCTCGAGGCGCAGCTGCCAACGCGCGCGCCCCTCGTCCCACTGGGCAGCGGCCACGCCCGTCTCGAGGCGCAGGTGCGGCTCGAGCCCGTAGGCGTGGGCGGTGCGCTCGAGGTAGGCCTGGATCTCGGGCTGGGTCGCGTACGGCTTCTTCCACTCGGGGTTCGGCGCGAACGAGTAGCAGTAGAGATGCGACGCGATGTCGCAGGCCGCGCCCGGGTAGGTATTGCGGTGCCAGGTGCCGCCGACGCGCGCTGCGCGGTCGAAGATCAAGAAGTCCGTGCGACCGGACTCTCGCAGCTGAATGCCTGCGCAGAGCCCGCCCGCTCCGGCTCCGATGATTGCGAACTGCGTCCGGGTCACGTCCGACACATCCACCTCCGACTGAGCGCGGGAAGGGATAGCGCAGACGGACGCGGGCTCTCTAGCGACTCACCGAACGCGGCTTCGAGCGCCGGCGCGCCGCGGGGCGCGGCTTGCGCGCGCGCTTCGGCTTCGGGCCCCCGGCCCGCTTCGGGTCCGTGCGTCTGGACTCGTTCGCTTCCGAGCGCCCTGCCCCCTGCGTGCCCGAGCGTCCCGAGCCACTCGCCTCCGAGAGCCCGGCTCCGTTCGCGCCCGGACGCCTCGCCCGGTTCGGCTTGGATCCGGTCGACTTCGGTCGACTGGACTTCGCGCGACCCGGCTTCGAGTGTCGCCCACGGTTCGCGTGGGGGCGGCCGGAGCGCTTGCCGCGGCCGCGCTCCTCGGGCTCGGCTTCCTCGGCGCCGCCGACCACGCCGCGCACGGGGATCGACGACCCGAGCGCCCGCTCCGTGTCGCGCAGCCAGCGCCGGTCGGCGGGCGTGACGAAGGTGCAGGCCTTCCCCGAGGTTTCCGAACGGCCGGTCCGACCGATACGGTGGGTGTAGGCGTCGCTCGTGTCCGGAACGTCGAAGTTCACCACGTAGTCGATGCCCGCGACGTCGATGCCACGCGCCGCGATGTCGGTCGCGACGAGCACGTCGAACTTGCCCTCGCGAAAACCCGACATGGCGCGCTGCCGCTGGCCCTGGCTCATGTTCCCCTGGAGAGCGACGGCCTTCAGGCCCAGTTCGGCCAGCCGCTGGGCCGTCCGCTTCGCGCGGTGCTTGGTGCGCGTGAAGACGATCGCCGTGGCGCAGTCGTCCCCCGCCAGCACCTGGTCGAGCAAGTCGCGCTTCCCGGTCTCGGGAACGCGGTAGAGGAAGTGCTCCACGTGCTGACTCGGCGCGGACGGCGCGAGTTCGATCACCTGGGGCTGCTCCAGGACCTGGTTCGCGAGCTTGCGGATCTCGCGCGGCATCGTCGCCGAGAACAGCAGGTTCTGCCGGTCCCTCGGAAGCCCTTTCAGGATCCGCTTCAGATCGGGAAGGAAACCGAGGTCGAACATGTGATCCGCTTCGTCGAGAACCAGGGCCTCGATCGAGCGCGGGTCGAAGACGCCTTGCTGCATCAGGTCGAGCACACGGCCCGGGCAGCCGACCACGATGTCGGGACGGCGCTTCAGCTGACGGACGTTCTTGCTGACGGGCACCCCGCCATAGAGCGAGACGACCGAGACCTTCGTGAAGCGGGACAGCAGTCGCAGCTCGCGTTCGATCTGACTGGCCAGTTCTCGGGTGGGCGCCAGGATGAGGGCGCGCGTGCCGCGACGCCGCTCGGCGTGGGCGCGCTGGATCAGCGGGAGGGCGAAGGCCGCGGTCTTGCCGGTGCCGGTCTGGGCCAGGCCGAGCACGTCGCGCCCTTCGAGCGCCGCGGGCAGGGTCTCGGCCTGAATCGGTCGGGGTTCACGGAAGCCCGCAGCGGCCAGGGCCTTCTGCAGCGCGCGGTCGAGGGGCAGGTCTTCGAAGCCCCCGGGTTCGAGGGAATGCGCAATTGCGCTGGACAATGGAGATCTCCAGGTGCCGTGGAGCGAATCGGTGCTCCGGGGCACGGCGTGCGTTCTCAGACAACAGAGCTGAGAAAACGAAACTGGGGCGGCGCGCCTCGGGTATGCGTGGGCGCTGCTGTCGCCGCGTGGGTCAGAAGTGAGCCGGTTGCTGGAAGCCGTCGGTTTCGGGGTCTTGGAATCGAAGCCGCAGGTCGGGTTCCGTGGGCTCGGATCGGGACAACTGCCCGAGATGCGAAGGGTTTAGCCCAGGTTCCCGGGCCATGCCATCGACGCGTGGGCGACCCCGCGGTGCGTCAGAGGTTCTCCTGGTAGTCCTGCTCGATCGCCGCGTCGATGTTGTCGATCATCTCGCGGTCCTCCTGGCGCGCCAGCCGCTCCGCGAAGATCTCTCCGAAGGACACCTTGTGAGGCGTCCAGGTCTCCGGCTTCCACAGGGACGAACGGCGGAACGCCTTCGCGCAGTGGAAGAAGACCTCCTCCACGGTCACCCGGATCGCCACCAGGGCGTCCTGACCGCGCGCCGCGAGAACCGACAGCACGTCCGGATCCGCGGAGATCGTCGCCCTGCCGTTCACGCGCAGGGTCTCCTCACAGCCGGGCACCAGGAACAGGAGCCCGACCTGGGGGTTCTCCAGGATGTTCTCCAACCCCATCAGCAGCTTGTTGCCCTTGCGGTCGGGCACCAACAGGGTGTGATCGTCCAGGATCGCGACGAAGCCGGCGTCGTCGCCTTTCGGCGACACATCCTGATGGCCCGCCGCGTCGGCGGTGGAGAGCAGCAGGAAGGGCGAGCGTTCGATGAACTCCCGCGCGAAGCGATCGATCCGATCGTCGATCTTCCCGGATGTCGCCGGCGAGGCCGTTCCCATCCGCTCGCGCAGCTGCGCCACGGTCGTGATCTGGTGTTCCTGCGACATGCGGAGGCTCCTTCGCTCGCGACTCCGGTTTCCCGGCTGGGTGATTCGTCCGCGCTTCGAAACTCAGCCCGCAGGCGGATCGTCCGCGGAGCGGAGCCGCCAGCGGCTCGCGCGCTCGCGCTGGGACCAGAGTCTGCGATACCTGCCCCCCTGCCCCAACAGCTCCTCGTGGCGGCCGCGCTCGACGATCCGGCCCTCCTCGAGCACGAGAATCTGGTCCGCCGCGCGAATCGTCGAAAGACGGTGCGCCACGACGATCAGCGTCTTGTCTCGCACCAGAGCCGAGAGCGCCTCCTGGAGCTGACGCTCGTTGGTCGGGTCGAGAGCCGCGGTCGCTTCATCGAGCAAGACGATCGGGGCGTCCTTGAGGATCGCGCGGGCCACGCTGATGCGCTGCCGTTCGCCGCCCGAGAGGCGTGCACCGGCCTCGCCGACGGGCGTCTCGTATCCGTCGGGCAACGCCTCGATGAACGCGTGGGCCTGCGCGGCCTTCGCCGCCTCGACCACGTCTTCGAAGCGGGCATCCGGGCGACCGATCGCGATGTTGTCCCAGATCGTCCCGGGAAAGAGATACACGTCCTGGAACACGAAGGTGACCGCGTCGAAGATCTGCTCGGTCGTGAGGTCGCGGAGCTCGATCCCGGCGATGCGAACCGCGCCCTGCTGCGGTTCGCGAAAGCGCGCCACCAGCTGCAGCAGGGTGCTCTTCCCCGAACCCGACGGACCGACGATCGCGGTCATGCGGCCGGACCGTGCCACGAACGAGACGTCCTCGAGAACGGGACCGTCCGCGCCGTACGCGAAGGAAACGCCGTCGAAGGCCACATCCATCTCGGAGCCGAGTGACGTCTCGCGGTCCGGCTCGGCCTGGACGGGTGTATCGAAGACGTGCGCCACGCGGTCGAGAGAGGCGTCGGCGATGCGCAGGCTCTCGAAGGACTCGGCCGCCGCGACCAACGGCTGGAACACTCGGAGCGTGAGCACGGCGAAGACCAGGAAGGTGCCGGCATCGATCGTCCCGTTGGCGAGCCAGAGCGTTGCGAAGAAGAGCACGCAGGGGATCCCGAGCAACACCGTCGCCATGAAGCTCAGCCCGAGCGGCGCGAGCCGCACCGCGAGGCGCGTGTTGATCGCGCGGTAGTCGTCGAGCGCCGCGCGTAGCAGGGTCAGGCGCTCCCCCGTGAGTCGGAACGCCCGGATGACCGGCAGCCCTTGGACGTACTCGATCATGCGACTGGACGCCTCGGCCTGGAGCTCCTGGCGTTCGGCGGCGAGCTGCCGGAACACGCGATTCGTCCATACGAAGATCGGCAGGGACAGCACGATGCTCACCATCGTGGCGACCGCCATCGGAACGTCTTGCACGAGCAACACCAGGAAGACGACGAGCGGAGCGGCCATCGCGCCGATCAGCTGCTGGAGGGGCTCATGGGCGAATTGCTCGACCGATGCGATGTCCTGGGTCATCGCGGTAACCGTGTCCCCTACCGGTCGGTCCTCGTGGAACGAGAGCGGCAGGCGACGCAGATGCGCGATCCCCCGGACGCGGAGATCTCCGAAGAGCTCGAAGGTCGCGATCCACGCGGACCGATTCGCGGCAAAGCCCGCGACCCATTGACCCACGACACACCCCGCGAGGCCCAGGGTCGCCCAGCCGAGCGCCGCGACGTCGAGCGTGCCCTGCCGCAAGGCGCCGATCACCGCCACGAGAATTCCGACGGGCAGCGCCTGGAACGCGGCCTGCAGCGCCTTGTGGCCGATCGATCGCGCGAGCACGCCGCGACGATCTCCCGCCAGGCGCCAGATCGTGTGCACGACGCCGCCGTCGCGGAAGCGTTGGCCGGAAAAGGAACCCAACCCGTCGAGCGCGGCGCTCATGTGGCACCTCCCTGCGCAGGGCCGCCGTGCTCCTGCAGGGGAAGCGCGGCCGCCACGTTGAAGTCGCGCCACAGCTGGGCGTAGAGCCCAGACTCCGCAGCGAGTGCGTCGTGGCGCCCGCGCTGGACGATCCTTCCCGCATCGAGCACCAGGATCTCGTCGGCTCCCACGATCGTGGAGAGCCGGTGCGCGATGATCAGCACGGTCTTCCCAGCGACCAGACTCCCGATCGCGTCCTGCAGCGCGGCCTCGTTCTCGGGATCCGAGAACGCAGTCGCCTCGTCGAGCACGATCACCGGCGTGTCGGCCAGGATGGCGCGAGCGATCGCCAGGCGTTGGCGCTCGCCCCCCGAGAGCTTCGCCCCGAATTCGCCGATCGGCGTCTCGTAGCCCTCGGGAAGCCGCTCGATGAACGCGTGTGCCTGGGCCAGGCGTGCCGCTGCCTCCAGCTCGTCGTCGGTCGCATCGGGTTTCGCCGCGCGCAGGTTGCCCGCGATCGAATCGTCGAAGAGGAACGTGTCCTGCAGGACCATCGAGACGTGCCGCGTGAGGGTTTCGTTCGAGAGCCGACGGACATCGACCCCCCCGATCGAGATGGCGCCCGCTTCGACGTCCCAGAAGCGCGCCAGCAGCGAGGCGACGGTGCTCTTTCCAGAGCCCGACGGCCCCACCAGCGCCGTCATCGTTCCCGGCGCGATCCGGAAGGACAGCTCCTCGATCACGCGCCGCTGATCGTAGGAGAACGACACGTCCCGGAACTCGATCGCGCCGTCCGCGGGCACCCCGCCCTCTCCGGCCTCCTCGAGCACCGCCGCGTCCATGATCTCTCGCACCAGGTTTCCGCCGGAGGTGAGGTGCGAGAGGTTGGCGAACAGGTGCAGTAGCGAGACCAGGGGCGCGAGCGCGCCCAGCCCGACGATGAAGAAGAACAGGAGATCGGTCGTGGAGAGATCTCCCTCGATCCAGAGCCAGCCTCCGATCGGCACGATGGCGAGCACGTTCGCGGCGAGAAGTACATAGAAGGCGGTCCCGAACGGCAGGAAGTCGAGGCTGTAGCTCCGCACCGTCTCCACGTAGCGGCGCACCGCTGCCTCGGTCCCGCGCACCTGATCCGAGGCTCGGTTGAAGACCTTCACGACTGGCATGCCGCGGATGAGCTCGACGATCGACGCGTTCATGTCCCCCATCGACGACTGGTAGTCACCCATGTGGCGGCTCGCGTTGCGCATCGCGATGGACATCGATCCGAAAGCCGGCACGACCATGAAGATCGCCGCGAATCCGACGCGCCAGTCGACCCAGAGCATCCAGGCCGCGATCGCGAGCAGCGTCACCAGGCCCGCGACCGCGTCGGGGATACCGTGGGCGAGGAACAGCTCGAGGCGCTCGACGTCGTCGCCCATCACCTTCTTGATCTCCCCGGAACGGCGACGTGTCACCGTACCCAGGGGCACGCGGGCCAAATGGCCCGCCAGCGCCAGGCGAATCTCGTAGAGCACGCGATACGCCCCGATGTGCGAGACGTAGATCGACACCCCGAGCAGCGCATGACGCAGGACGATGGCGCCCAGCGCGAGCGCCGCGAGACCGTAGAGCGCGCTGGAGTCGGGGCCACCGGAGACCAGGTGGTCGACACTCCGATAGATCACCCAATAGGGAGCGAGCCCGAGCAGCGTCGCCACCGCCGCCAGCGCGGCGCTTCCGACGAACTCGGCCACGGCGCCTCGCGCGAAGGGAAAGAGGCTGGCGATCCCGGACGTGATGGTGATCGTGGAGGCGTCGGGCTCGCGCGGGGCCTGGGTGGAATCGTCATGAACCGCTTCAGCCACGCTCACTCCTCCGATGGGCTCGACGCTCGCCGCGACGAAGCTCCTCACGCACCGCCAGACCGAAGAGCGCTGGATTGAACGAGCGGCCGCCCAGGATCGGGCGCGCCCGCTTGTGCACCTGGGATGGCGAGGGCGGCTCGTAGCGACCCGACAGGCAGGCCGCAGCGACCTGGGCGTGCACCTCGGCGATCGGCCAGAAGGCACCCGTCGGACGGCTGACGCCGATCACGAAGAGGTCCTGGCGCTCGGGGTGCATGGTGCCCAGGAAGAGCGAGAGGTCGCCGTCGCGGGGGTCGGCCCAGGCGCTGGGCAGGTAGGGGTATCGCAGCGAGAAGCCGGTCGCGCAGATCACGACATCGGCCTCGATCGTCGACCCGTCTGCGAAGCGAACGTCATGCCCGTCGAAACGCGCGATCTCCGGGCGCGCCTGGATCTCTCCCTGCTCCAGGGCCTCGAGCAGCGGCTCACACACGGTGGCGCGCTTGTCCAGCGGATGCTCCGGTGGCGCGGGGAGCCCTTGGGCCTGGAAGCGATGCATCCGCTCCCCGAACATGCGCCGGAACATCAGGGTGCCGAGGGATTCGAAGACCCAAGACCGCGCTCGAGCCGGAAGCAGGCGCAGCGGCGTAGGAACCGGATCGCAGGGATGCATCATCGGCATCCCCTCGGCGGCGGGCCGCCCCTCCCTCCACTTGGGCAGGATCCACGTCCCGTTCCGAGCCGAGAGGCTGACGGACGCGGCGCCGGCTTTCTGAATCTCGCACGCGATCTCGCAGCCCGTGTTCCCGATGCCGACGACGACCACGCGCTTCCCGGAGAGCGACACCGGTCTCTCCGGGTCTCGATACTCCTGCGCGTGGAAGAGCGCGCCTGCGAACCGACCCGGGATGCGCGGAAGCCGGGGGTGTCCCGTGTTTCCCGAGCAGGCGAGGAGTGCGTCGTAGTCGGTCTGCTCGGTCACGCCATCGACGATCCGGCGCGTCGTCACGCGCCAGCCGCGCGGCTCCAGCGCCTCGGCCTCGACGACTTCGACGCCGAGTCGGATGCGCTCCCGGAAGCCGAAGCGATCCACATAGGCGTTCCACCACTCGAGCACCTGCGCGTGTCCCGGGAAGGCGGGCCAGTCCGAAGGCATCTCGAAGTCGCTGAGGCGACTCATGGGGAGCGTGGTGTTGAGATGGATCGAGCGGTAGACGGCCGAGCGACCGTTCGGATTGTCGAACGCCCAGTGGCCCCCGATCACCGAGGACATCTCGTAGCAGTCGACGTCGAGACCGGCTCCGACGAGCGTCTTGGTCGCGATCAGCCCGGCAGGCCCTGCCCCGACGACACAGATCCTCGACATGCCGCCCCTCCCCTGGATGCCTCACGGTGGATGGCCATCCTCAAGTTAACGCCATTATCTCGAAAATGAAAGTCAATTTCAATATGAAATCCTTCCTTCCCCTCGATTCCGGCTCCTCGTTGCTACGGGTCTGGGCGAGGAGGCGCCCCATGAAGAGCCCGTTCGAATCCGAGGAAATCCTGGCGTTCCGCGCGTCGATCGCGAAGTTCATCGAGGACGAGATCGCCCCTCACGCAGACGCCTGGGACGAAGCCGGCGAGTTTCCGTGGGAGCTCCACGCGAAGGCCGGCGCACTCGGCCTGTTCGGGATCGGGATCGATGAGGCGTACGGCGGGCTGGGCTTCGACAACAAGTTCATGCGCGCCGCCGCCTCGGAAGAACTCGGGCGGCTCGTGCCCGGCGGCATCCTGGCCAGCATGATCGCGCGGAACATCATGACCGGGCCGGTGCAGGCGCTCGCGTCCGAAGAGATCAAGCGCACGGCCCTCGCCGAGATCGTCTCCGGGCGCAAAGGGGGTGCGCTGGCGATCACCGAGCCGGGCGGCGGTTCCGACGTTGCCAACATGGCCACGCGTGCGCGCCGCGACGGCGACGACTGGATTCTCGACGGCAGCAAGACCTTCATCACCGGCGGGCTCCATGCCTCCTACTTCGTGGTCGGCGCGCGCACCGGTGGCAACGGCCTCGAGGGCATCTCCCTTTTCTTCGTCGAAGCGGACGCCCCGGGGTTCTCGCGGGCGAGCGTCGGAAAGAAGATGGGCTGGTGGTCGTCGGATACCGCCACGCTCCACTTCGACGGCTGCCGCGTCCCTGGCGAACATCTGCTCGGTGCGGAGGGACAGGGCTTCCTCGCGATCATGCACAACTTCAACGACGAGCGGCTCGGACTCGCGGCGTCCATGCTCGGTATGGCGAAGCTCTGTCTCGACGAGAGCACGCGCTACGCCCAGGAACGCGAGACCTTCGGCAAGCCCCTGATCCGCCATCAAGCGATCCGTCACAAGATCGCGGACATGTCCTCGAAGATCGACGCGATGGAGAGCTACGTCTCCCAGGTCTGCTGGCTGATGGAAGACGGACAGCCCACCGCCGGCGACATCGCGAAGCTGAAGCTCTTCTGCTCGAAGGAGCTCGAGTTCGTCGCCAACGAGGCGATGCAGATCTTCGGCGGCGCCGCCTACCTGCGCGGCAACCCGGTCGAGCGGGTCTACCGGGAGACGAAGGTCATGTCGATCGGCGGCGGCTCCCAGGAGATCATGCGCGACCTGGCCGTCCGCCAGATGGGCCTCTGAGCGAAGCGGCGCGCTAATCCGACAGCAGCTCGACGACGTCGCCGGTGCGCACGCGTCCGGGCGTCTCGACCGAGGCGTACACCCCCAGGTTCCCGCCCAGCTCGCGCACCAGCGCTCGCATGACCACCGGATCCTTCGGCAGATCGTCGAAGCCGTGGGTCACCATCACGCAGCGCGGGCATTCCATGTTCACGCGCAGCACCGCTTCGCCGAGCCGCAGGCGCCGTCCGCACCACGCGAGCTCGGGCATCATCTCCTCCGAATGCGCGTTGGTGATGACGAAGTTCGGCCGGAAACGCCGCACCTCGAAACGCGAGCCGGGTTCCTTCTCGGTCATCCGCTCGAGCACCGTGTCGGTCAGGAGCAGCAGGGGAAACGCGTCGAAGTAGGTGCCCGGCGGCGACTCGAACTCGAGGAGCTCCGGTGGGAACTTGCCCAGGTCGGGCAAGGGCTCGCCCTCGGCCCGCCCGAAGATGGCGCGCAGCTCGGTCTCGAGATTGTCGTGGCTGGGCTGGCCTCGCCGGTAGTGATCCAGGGCGTCGGCCGGAAGCAGCGGCCACAGGCTGACCTCGTGCTCCAGCGCGGCCGTCAGGCGCTCGTTCACGTCGCGCGCCCCGGTCTCGACCCGGCTGCCGTCGGGGAGCGTGATCTCGGCCGGGCTCGAGCCCGTGTCGGCCGGCTCCTGGCCGTAGCGCGCCGAGAGGGTCATCAGCGCCGGGATCTTCTTCCCACCGCGAATCCCGCCGCGCACCTCGTCGCGGACCGCCCAGGCGCGGTCGCCGGGCAACCCGCCGGCCCCGAGCGCCACTTCGGAGAGCGTCTCGCCGCCCATACTCTTCACCGGATAGCGATGGATCTCGCGAATCGAGCCGACCTGCATGACTGGACTCCCCTGGCCCGACGTGGCATCTCTCGGGTGCGGCGCGAGGATGGGCGCCGTGCTGGCGGCCCGCAAGTCAGCTCGCCTCCGGAGTCGCGTCCCGTGAATCAGGTCCGCAACGCTTGAGTTCCTCCGCCCCCGCCCTGACGCCGAAGCGCTACGTCGCGCTCGGGGACAGCCAGACCGAAGGCCTCCACGACTACCACCCCGATGGTTCGCCGCGGGGTTGGGCGGACCGATTCGCGGAACACCTCTCCGACGCGTCGCCCGATCTCCGCTACGCCAACCTCGCCGTCCGCGGCAAGCGCACCCGCGAAGTGCTGGAGGACCAGCTCGAGGCGGCCCTCGCGCTCTCCCCCGATCTCGCGACGGTCGTGTCGGGCGTGAACGATGTCGTGCGCCCGGGTGCCGACGTCGCCGCCGTCGCGGGCGACCTCGAGCACATGTACCGGGAGCTCACGCACACCGGCTGCTTCGTGATGGGCTGCACGTTCCCCCTCCCGACGGTCGGGCTCACGCGGCGCTTCGCCCCGTCCCTTCGAGCGTTGAACGCGGCCGTGCGCGAAGCCGCGGCGCGACACGGTGTGCTGCTGGTCGAGATCGAGAACATGCCTTCCGCCGCCGACCTGCGTCTGTGGAACGCCGACCGCATCCATCTGAACCCTGAAGGCCACCGGTTGCTGGGCGCAGCGTTCGCCGGCGTCTTCGACGGTGCGCCCGACGGCGAGTGGACGCGCCCGCTCCCGCCCGCTCGATCCCTTTCGCGGCTCCGCGAAGCCGCCGCCGAGTCGCTGTGGATCGCGCGCTTCGTCATCCCGAAGGTGATCCGCACCCTGCGCGGGGTGTCGTCGGGAGATGGTCGTTCGGCGAAGCGACCGCAGCTCACCGCGATACGTCACCCCTGACGTGCTTCGCTTGTCTCGAGACCGGGAGGCCCCCATGACCCCCTCGAACCTTCGCGTCATCGCCCTGCTCTGTTGGGCGCTCGTCCTCGGCTGCGCCAACGCGCCCCACGACCCGAGCGCCGTGCCCGACGGAATCAACGACGTCTTCCTCGACGAGGAGATGAGCGTCGACCGGTTCGTCGAACGCTTCGAGGGCGAATCGCGCGACGTCTACGCCCAGCGCTTCGCGATCGTCCGCGCCCTCGACCTGGCGCCCGGCGACGTGGTCGCCGACATCGGAGCGGGCACCGGGTTCTTCTCGAAGCTCTTCTCGAAAGCGGTCGGCCCCAGCGGACGCGTCTTCGCCGTCGAGATCTCGCCGCGCTTCCTCGACCACCTGCGCGCCGAGCAGACCTCGCTCGAAACGAACAACTGGACCGTCGTCGAGGGCACGGCGCGGTCGGTCGCGCTGGACCCCGCATCCACCGACGTCGCCTTTCTCTGCGATGTGTACCACCACTTCGAACACCCCGAGGCGACGCTGGCCAGCCTGCGCGAAGCCATCCGCCCCGGCGGATCCCTCGTGCTCGTCGATTTTCACCGCATCCCCGGCGTTTCGACCGAGTTCATCCTGAACCACGTGCGCGCAGATCGCGCCGTCTTCCAGGCCGAGATCGAGGCGGCGGGTTTCCGATTCGAGGAGGCGCTCGTGATCGACGGCCTCGACGACAACTACGTGTTGCGCTTCCGCCGCGACGCCAAAGGGCCCGGCGCTGTCGACGCGGGGTGAGCGAGGTCGGCCCGCTCGTCAGCACTCCCTGGGCGCACCCGCGCCCGCTTGGCGATACCCTCGCCCCTCCCGGCATCCGCGGCTCGCCCGCGGGACGCCTCGCCAGGAGCGCACATGAGCGGCTACGAGGAATCCTCGGTCCCGGACCAGTCCGGCAAGACGATCTTCATCACGGGCGCGAACACGGGCATCGGCTTCGAGGCCGCCCGGGTGCTGGCCGAGCGCGGCGCGCGCGTCCTGCTCGGCTGTCGCTCGGAGGAGAAGGCCCAGGAGGCGATCGCGGCGATTCGTGCCGCGCGCGACGACGCCGACGTCGCGTGGGTACCCCTCGAGCTCGCGAGCTTGAAGTCCGTGGCATCGGCAGCCGAACAGGTGAACCGCGAACCGCGCCTCGACGCCCTGGTGAACAACGCCGGCGTGATGGTGCCTCCGAAGACCCTCACCGAAGAGGGTTTCGAGCTCCAATTCGGCGTGAACCACCTGGCCCATTTTGCGCTGACCGGACGGCTCCTCGACCGCCTCGCGTCGACCGGCGCCGCGCGGGTGGTCACCGTCAGCAGCACGGCCCACCACACGGGCCGGATCGACTTCGACGACCTGCACGCCGAGCGCTCCTACGCGGCGATGGGCCGCTACCAGATGAGCAAGGCCGCAAACCTCCACTTCACCTTCGAGCTCGCGCGCCGTTGCACCGCCGAGGCCATCGACATCACGAGCGTGGCCTGCCACCCCGGCATCGCGGACACGGAACTCTCGCGGACCTTCCCCGCCTGGTTCGGCCTCGTCGCCCCGTTGATCCGCCCGCTCTTCAACACGCCCGCCGAAGGCGCGCTGCCCACACTGATGGCGACGACCGCGCCGGACGTGCGCGGGCGCGACTACTTCGGTCCGACGAAGCGTTTCGAATCGGCGCGCTCGGCCGGGCCCGCGCGCGTCGCGGCGCACATTCGCAAGGAAGAAGTGGGCCGGCGCTTGTGGGAGCGGAGTGCGGAGCTGACCGGAACGGCGTACCTGATGGACGCCTGAGTGCTGGACGCCTGGTCCGGACCGAGGAGAACGAGATGGGACAGTATGTGATCACGGGCGCCGCCCAGCGGGCCGACGGCCGGCGGGGCATCGGAGCGGCGGCCGCCGCCCAGCTGCGCGAGGCGGGCCACGACGTCTGGACGATCGACCGCGAAGGCGCCGATGCGATCGCCGACCTCTCGACACCCGAGGAGCGCGCGCGGATCGTCGAGGATCTCCACACCCGCTTTCCGGACGGGATCGACGGCATCGCCACCTGCGCCGCCGTCGCCGGGTCGCGCGGCGCGACCGCCCAGGACCTCGTCGAGGTGAACTTCTTCGCCACCCTCGATCTGCTCGAGGGTACGCGCGACCTCGTGGCCCAGCGCCAGGGCAGTTCCGTGGTCGTGGCCTCGCACACCTTCGTGCTCTTCCCGAAGCCCGAACTCGTCGAGCTCTACCTCACCCTCGACCGCGAGAAGATCCGCGCGGGCGTGAACGACCACCCGAGCCTGGTGGTGTACGCGAGCGGGAAGCGTGCCCTAGTCGAATGGATGCGCACCCGGGTCGCGGACTACGCCGCGGAGGGGGTGCGGCTGAACGCGGTCGTCCCGGGCTACACCGAGACGCCGATGACCAGCCTCGAGGGGCGCAGCGAGGCCGACCTCGAGTTCGCCGCGGACTTCCGCAGCAAGATCCCGCTCGGGCAGCGGCCGGGGAAGCCCGAGGAGGTGGCCGCGGCGATCACCTTCCTGCTCGGGCCCACCGCCAGCTTCGTCTCCGGCTCGGTATTGCTGGTGGACGGCGGCCACGACGTGAACCTGCGCCCGGGCCCGGTGGAGTACTGAGCAGGCAGGCGACGCCACCCGCGCTTGAACATCGCGCCCGCGGCCACGGCGACTCCCTCCGGGGCGCGAGCCTCCGCGTTCACGGGGACGTCTCTTGCCCCGGGCGTCGCATCCATGCGTAGAATGGGGGCGCTTCCCGAGGAGGCCCCGATTCGACTCCTTCCCTCGCTCGCACTGTGGATCCTGCTGACGGCGCAGGTGTCGGCCGCCGCCACGATCACGGTTGGCAGCGACAAGCTCTTCTACTCCCCCGGCGAGACGATCGTGCTGACGATGGAGCTGACGGTGAACAGCGGAGAGAATGCGCCCAACGCCATCGTTTCTCTCGAGTACGATTCGAACCTCGCCGGCCAACAGGCGGAGATCGTACAGGGGGCGTTCCAGATTACGTCGTTCGGAGGCTCTGCCCCGTGGTGGCGCGGAGCCCTCGAAGGTCAGTGTGATCAACCGGGCCTCTGCCGGATCATCGATCAGATCAGTCCGAATCCGAACGGCACATCCGTCGTTCCTGCCTACGCGAGTACTGTGATCGTGGAGCTCTCGGCAGACCAAGTAGGGTTCCTGCAAGTCACCATCCCGGGGGCTTCGTTCTTCAACGCCGCGTCGGCCAACGCGACCATCCCCATCGTCCCGGAACCCAGTACGCTCGCGCTGATCGGGTTTGCACTCGCCGGCATCGCCCTGGGACGCCGGCGTCCCGGAACGAGTCAGCCGTCGTGAGGCCGTTGGCCCCGCAGAGGCTCTGGGCAGCATCGCTCGTCGCGGTGGCGCTCTGCGCGACC